>JADGNP010000111.1 GCA_017883425.1 Candidatus Sulfotelmatobacter sp.
GAGGGCCAAGATACAGCAGCGCGTCAGCGGCAGCTTTCAGTTTCAGAGGAGAGTCGATACCTTCAGTTCCTCCCGAGATGACGGGTATCGCCCTCAACTTGCCAACCCAGTTTCCGTTCAACAGTACAATCGAAGGCCCAGGCCAGGAATCGAATCGCCGATCCAGGTCGTCATAGCCTTTCACTGCATTCGTCCCAGCCAAGATCAGGAAAGTCTTCGCCCCGGCCCGCCGCAATTCAGGTTCAATGTAACCGTTTCCTTGCTTACGCAGAAAATGGGCTGAGCCTGCGATCAGGAAAGCGCGGTGGTGCTTGGCGAGTACTTCGTCCTTTACGACCTGCGCATACCACTGGTCGCGATGTCCCAAGAACGGACCAATGTCGTCCTTGGTTTTTACCTTGTCCCAATCGATGTAGGGGTCTCCACAAAGAACACGCATCTGATGCTTGCCATGGCGGCGCATGTTCGTTTCGCGCACCGCTTTATACAAGTCTCCGTAAATCGGTGGCGGGGACCCCAGACCTAGTGTGTTACGCCAGGCCCGCTGCACCTCCTCGATTGGAACTGCTTCGCCTGCAACATATCGGTCCACGGACTTCTGATACAGCGAATTTCCGAATTCCATCACGACGTCGTCAACCCGATCGGCGAACTCCTCGTTAGCGACCAGCGATTGAAGCCATTTGTATTCCTGTTTATTCCAATGGATCTCACCCAACATAACGATATCGTGCGTCTCGAATGCCTGCAGGACAACTGCCGACGCATTCTTAGGGCTCGGATCCGCTTGGGCAGGACACAGTGCAGCCAACGCAAACAAAACCGCTGACAACGTCTGTATAGGATGTACTCTCATCTGCAATCACCAAGAACGGTGCGCCTTTTGAGTCTGCGACTAAAGACACCAGCCGCGTAGCGCGGGTTCCCGGCGGTCCGATGTTCGTTGTAGGCCCCGCATGAGGTTCAGTTGGCTGCCCAAGTTACCGTCGCCCCCCAAAGAACGGTGCACTGACGAGCGTAGCTGTCGTTATCAGATTACGCTCATTGAGCCGGCTATAGTCGGAACCGGGGGTGCGCCCGAGGCTCGAAGCCGATAGACAGGCGTTGGGGCGGTCTAATCGCACTTCTCAGCGGCTAAAGCCTATGCGTTTTACGCCCTTTGGAAGCATCGCTAAAGCGATGCTCTGATACGAATCGCCATTCTCAAACTGCACCATTACCGCGAATGGAGATTGAAATCGCTCGCGCCAAAGGGGGTGATGAAGGTCACCCGATTTGGTATCTGCGGTCACCTTATTTCTGTTTCCGTTGGAATAGCATTTTTAGCGTACGGCTGGCAGGAGTGCGCCATGCTGTCCAAGTGCGCGAATCCCAGGTGTTCCGAGATCCTTCGATATCTCCACAAGGGGAAGATCTTCTGCCTGGCTCCCACCCCAGAAGTGCAAACCGCGACGGGAAAGCGGAATCCGGCGCTGGAGGAGCGATTCTGGCTCTGCGAACGATGCTCAAAAGAAATGACATTGGTCTGGGGTGGAACCCAGGTAAAGCTGGTGCGCCTGCCCTTCAAAGTGGTGGAAGCCCCGCTGCCGCCTGCCCCGAAGAATGAGATGAGAAGGAGACGACCGCGAGCACGGGCCGTGCGAGCCGGCCGTGAAGATCGATAAAGCGGTGCGGTAAGGAGGTACGTATGACAGTCGCAGGATTGAACACTCCATTAACGTCGAAGACCAGTGCGGCTTTCCGGCACATTCTTGTGGCAACCGATTTTTCGGAAGCCTCCAGGCGAGCGCTGTGCGACGCGCTCGTGCTGGCAAAGGAAAACAGTGCGCAGTTGTCCCTGATTCACGTGTTGCAGCCCGATCGCCAGTATGGCGCCCTGGAGAATCCACCCGAACTTGACCTGGAACGCATCGCCGCCGAGAAGCAAATCAAGGCACTGGTGGACGAATTGGGGCCGGAGTTGAAGGTTGATACAACTCTGGTAAAACACGGGCCAGTGGCGGAGCAGGTGGCGGCAGTGATCGAGGAGCAAGCCATCGACCTTCTGGTCATCGGCACGCGAGGACGCGGTGGTCTTCAGAAGCTGGCGCTAGGCTCGGTGGCGGAAGAACTGCTGCGCGTAGCGCCCTGCCCGGTGATGACGATCGGTCCGAAGGCAGACATTGCCACGGTTACGAACGGACCCGGATTTCACAGGATTCTGTTCGCGACCGATTTTGGCAAGGGATCCGCAAAGGCTCTGCCGCTGGCGTTGGCGCTGGCCCGAGCGCAGCAGGCGAAACTGATCCTGTTGCACATGATTCCGCCCATGCCGGCGACTTCGGCGAGTCTATCGGCGTATGCGCCGGCGGGGGCGGCCGCTGACGAGTTGGAACAATGGGAGGAATCGTCCCGAAAACGCTGCCTCAACCAGTTGAGAGAATGTCTGCCCGCGGAAACCGGCCTGGAGCAGGAACCCGAGTATGTGGTCGGAACCGATTTCTTGGCCGAAGGAATTCTGACGGCAGCCGGCAAGTTCAAAGTTGATTTGATCGTGATGGGAGCGAACCGGACAGCGTCCGCGAAAGCGGCTGCGCATATTCCGTGGGCGGCGGTGCATGAGGTCGTGCGGAACGCACCTTGTCTGGTGTTGACGGTTGCGGGATAGAAAGCGAGGCGCGCCGAGAGGCTCTCTTGGCGACGTCGTTCACACCTCACTGCGTTCGTCGGAACGAGCGAGAGCTTGCCCTAAGCGGAGCCGAAGGGCGGGAGTCCCCACTCGTCCATCAGGACTGGACGATCTTTTCCAGCGCCGGCCGGTTGCGAATGACAAGGGTCGATCCCTTGAGCTGCAGAAGCTGCTTCTTTTTGAATTCAGAAAACAGGCGGCTGACAGTTTCTCGGGTGGTCCCAATGATCTCCGCAATCTCCTCGTGGGTGAGCGTGAGCTTGACCTGCGAGGCACCATCGTTCTGTGGCGTCTTGCTCGACCAGGACAGCAGGAGCTTGGCAAACTTCTCCGACGGCGAGGAACTGAGACCGAGAGTGCGGATCTCCTCGTAGGCGGTGTAGTAGTTGCGGCTCAACTGTTCGGCGACGCGCAAAGCCACTTCCCCGTTGTCCTTCAAGAATTGCAGCAAGGAATCGCGGGGAATGAAATTGGCCTGGCCCGGCTCCATCATCTCGGCGGTAACTTCATAGGGGCGGTTGGAAACGACCGAATTGAGGCCGAGAACATCTCCCGACTCGGAGAGTTTGGTGATGATGGTTTTGCCTTCGCGGGAAGAGGTGGAGAGTTTCGCCTTCCCGGCACAGAGCACAAAAACGCCACGGGGTTGCTGCCCTTCAATGAAGAGCATCGCTCCCTTGGGATAGACGGCGGTAGATTTGATTTCGTTAAGGCGTTGTCCGGCGTGAACGGAAAGATTACAGAATAGATGTTCTTCCCTCACTGGACAGGTGAGGCAATTATCAAGAATATTTAGGCCATAAGGGGCGCGCACTGGAGCACCTCCTTTGAGTCATTGTAGCACCGCATTTGTGTTTGTGATCACCATCACGGGCCCTTGTGATCAGAGGCATACACGATCACAGACGAGTGTAGAAAACTGTGCCATTATGGGTGTAGTGTGCCTTGGAGACGTTGCTCCTCAGTTCGCTAAAGTTATGAAGAAATGTGTGATCCGCGTTAGCGGGGGGATTCTGTGAGCCAAGTGTCAAGCCCTTCCGTGCCGTCGCACGTCGACAAACTCTACACTGCAGCATCCCCTGCGCGGCCGGGACTCGAGTCGCTATTTCTGCCTCGTTCTGTCGCTGTGATCGGAGCCACAGACCGCGCCGGGACCGTTGGCCGGAGCGTAGTTTCCAATCTGCTGGAGAGCAAGTTTCCCATCAAAGTTTATGCCGTGAATCCCAGCCACAGCGAAGTCCTCGGCATCAAGACCCACAAGCAGATCGGAGACATCGCCGGGGGAGTTGACCTGGCGGTGGTGCTGACGCCGGCGCAGACCGTGCCCCGAATCATCGGCGAGTGTGTCGACGCTGGAGTGAAGTCCGCGGTAGTGATTTCGGCGGGGTTCCGAGAGCAAGGACGGGCTGGCGCCGTCCTCGAAGAAGAAATCCAGAAGCATCTGGGCCGCGGGTCGTTGCGTTTGATTGGGCCCAACTGCATGGGGTTCATGAACCCGACGGTTGGACTGAACGCGACTTTTGCAAAATCCATGCCCCAGAAGGGCAGCGTCGCGTTTCTGAGCCAAAGCGGGGCGCTGTTGACTTCGATTCTCGATTGGAGCCAGAGCGAACAAGTGGGATTCAGCGCCGTCGTTTCGACGGGCTCGATGCTCGACGTGGGCTGGGGCGATCTCATCTATCACTTCGGGGATGATCCGCACACCAAGAGCATTCTGCTCTACATGGAGTCGGTGGGAGACGCGCGCTCGTTTCTTGCCGCGGCGCGGGAAATCGCGCTGAGCAAGCCCATCATTGTCATCAAACCTGGACGGTCGAAGGCAGCGGCGAAGGCGGCAGCGTCGCATACAGGAGCGTTAACCGGAAGCGACGATGTGTTAGAAGCGGCGTTCCGCCGCTGCGGTGTGCTGCGCGTGCAGAGCCTTGCGGACCTTTTTTACATGGCGGAAGTGCTGAGCAAGCAGCCGCGGCCGCGCGGCCCGCGGCTTACCGTCGTAACCAACGCCGGCGGTCCAGGAGTGCTGGCGACCGACTCTCTGACGGCGACGGGAGGAGAGCTCACCGTGCTCTCGTCAGAATCCGTGCATGAGTTGGACACCTTCCTTTCGCCGCACTGGAGCCACAGCAATCCGGTGGACGTGCTGGCGGATGCGGACGCGGAGCGATTCGTGAGAGCGGTCGAGATCGCGTCGAAAGATCCCGCCAGCGACGGGTTGCTGGCCATCATCGCGCCGCAGGGCCTCGCGGATCCGACGCAAGTCGCGGAGCGGCTGAAACCTTTCGCCCACTCCACCGGCAAGCCCCTGCTGGCCGCCTGGATGGGCGGCGACGGAGTGGCGGAGGGGACTGCGATTCTCAACGCCGCCGGCATTCCGACGTTTTCTTATCCCGACACCGCGGCGCGCGCCTTCACCTACATGTGGCGATACACCTACAACCTGCGCGGGCTCTATGAGACTCCAGCGTTGGTGGAAGGATCGGAAGCGGCCGCCGGCGAGCGCAGCAAGGTGAGTGAATTCGTGCAGCGGGTGCGCGCCAGCGGCAGGACGATGCTGAATGAATTTGAAGCGAAGCAACTGCTCGCGGACTACGGAATTCCCGTGGTGGAAACGCGGGTGGCAGAGAACGAAGAGCAGGCGGTTGCGTGTGCCTCGGAGATCGGGTATCCGGTCGTGTTAAAGCTTCTGTCCAACACCATCGCGCACAAAACGGATGTCGATGGAGTGCACCTGAGACTGCAGACGGCAGAAGACGTGCGCAGCGCTTACCGCGCGATTCAGGCCTCGGTCGCCGAGAAAGCGGGAGCGGAACATTTTGCCGGAGTCACGGTCCAGCCCATGGTGCGGCGCGATGGATACGAACTGATCCTGGGCAGCACCGTCGATGCGCAGTTTGGACCCGTAATCCTGTTTGGTTCCGGCGGAGTCATGGTGGAGGTTTACAGCGACCGCGCCCTGGCGCTGCCACCGCTGAACACCACGCTGGCACAGCGCTTGATGGAGCAGACAAAGATCTACTCGGCACTTTTTGGGGTGCGCGGGCGCAAGCCCGTGAACATCACTGCCCTCGAAGCGTTGCTGGTGCGCTTCAGCCAGCTCGTGATGGAGCAGCCCTGGATTAAGGAGATCGACATCAATCCGCTGCTGGCAACGCCGGAACAGTTCCTTGCGCTCGACGCGCGCGTGATGGTGCATGATTCCACCGTACAGGCCGGGCAGTTGCCGCGTCCCACCATCCGCCCGTACCCGTTGCAATATGTACGGGAGTGGCGATTGAAAGATGGCACTCCCGTGACGATTCGTCCAATTCGCCCGGAGGATGAGCCGCTCATGGTGCAGTTTCACGCCACGCTTTCCGAGCGTAGCGTGTACCTGCGATATTTCTGTTCGCTGAGTCTGAGCACGCGAGTCGAGCATGAGCGGCTGGTGCGCATCTGCTTCGGCAGCTACGATCGCGGATTCGCGCTGGTGGCCGATCGCAAGAATCCTGAGACCGGGCAACACGAAGTGCTAGGAGTGGGCCGGTTCAGCGCCATCAATCGCACGGAAGCCGAGGCGGCCGTGCTGGTTTCCGATCGCTGGCAGGGCCGCGGGCTGGGAACCGAACTGCTCGCCACTGTGGCCCGGGTGGCCCGCGAAGAGAAGTTCCAAAAACTCTCTGGGGAAATCCTGCGGGACAATCTAGCCACGCAGGCCATCTTCAAGAAAGTAGGATTTAAGCTGCACGCGATGGACGATCCATCTTCGGTTTCAGCTCTGCTGGAACTCTAGTGCAATGTTCCACAGGTCTGCAGTCGTCGGAATCGACGCCCGCCTTGGCGCCCTCCGCGCATCCTTAGCGGTCTCCGCGGTTAAAGGCTCTCCCCAACCCACGGATCCATTCAGGCAATCGCCACGGGCTTGGTAATTTCAAGCTGAGGCTCGAACTTCAAGTTCGTGCCCAGAGCCCTCGAAACCAGGCACAACTTCTCGGCGCGCTTGAGCAGATCCAGCGCACGATCCCGTTCGTCGGCGGAGGCGATCTTTAGATTCGGACGGACCACGATCTGCGTGAAACTATAGCCCGAATCGGCCTTGCGCACCGTGCCGCTGGCTTCCACCTGCAGGTCGGTAAAGTCGAATTGAGCGCTGCCCGCGATCGCCCGTAAGGTCGTGGTATAACAACCAGCGACAGCGGCGAGCAGAAGTTCCTCGGGCGTCCACCGCCCTTCCAGCCCGCCAAATTCGGCGGGAGCCGTGAAGTGAATCGCGTTAGGTGCGGAATCCGATTTGGCCAAACCGGTGCGGCCAGAGGTCCACCATGCTGCTACTCGATATGCATGCTCTTCGCTCATGATTTTCACAACTCCTTGGGAGAAACTTCTGAACTTCACTACGCCGAAGGGTGAATCGGCCCACCGTCGTCTACGCTGTTGCGGAGCTGCCGTCTAGGCCGCTCCTTCCTTTCGCGAAATGCCACGCTCCTGCTCGATCCTCTCGATCTGTGCGCGCAGCCAGCCAGCCAAGGCCTCTTCCATGTCGGCCTGGGTCCCGGTGCGATAAAAGTCCTCGACCGATTGGCCCTGTGCCGTGAGTTCGATGAAGCGGCAGGGCGCAGCCTCAGCACGATAGCCTTCGGGGACAAATTGCTCCAGCAGGCAACTCTCGCAGGGATGCGGCCGCGCTGGATCGCAGAAATTGGGGCAGATGGGAGAATCCTCAAAAACCGCAGGCGCCCGCCAGGGCGCGTGAGGAGAGCGTCCGTAGCCTCCGTCTTGCAGGAAGCTCAGTTCGAACCGGAGGACTTCCAGAATGTCACGACCGTCTTGAGCCATAAGGCACCTCGATTGGAGGTAAGATTGCCAGAGGTGGTAGGAAAACTCCGTGTATTTGGTCACGGGGATTCGTGATTGCGGTCACACCCAAGTGGCACAGCTTCCCAGGCCACTCGGGGAATTGCTTCAATTTTGGGAGATTCCCGAAGTGGGTCGCGTGATCGGAATCACAGTCAAGCGTGATTTGAAATACGCGCACGGACTGCGACGCCAGCCTCAGCGACTCCCGCTGCCCTCGGCAATTTGCAGGTCGAGACTCACGCGCTCGCCATTGATCAGGACCGTTCCCGCATCAATCAACTGCTGCCCGGTACAGTCGTAACGCTCATAGCAGCGCAGCGCGGGGAACGGGAAGAAGAACTCCACGGCCTGGGAGTTCGCGCTGGCGCCAGGCTTGGTGGCGAGATGCAGCATGCTGCTGAATCCGAGACCGTCAAACTGGGAATCGTCTTTGAAGTAACCAAGTACGGGGCGGATCAATTGGGCCACGTGGTCGTCGAAGGCCAGCGCTGCCAGGCGGTAACGCGAAACGGTAGGCGCCTCGGCGAGAGTGGTGTTGATCGACAACTCAAGATAAACGCCGCTGCGGAATGCGATGAAGCTGGGCGAAGCGTAGGAAACAAAATGCGCCTGGGGATCGAGTTCCTTCACCATGCCGTCGAGAATCGGCTTGATCGCAGACTGCATCGAAGCGAGCGCCTGCGGCGAAGTATCGCGGGATGGCTTGGGAGGCTCGGCCGGCTTGACCGGCTTCAACGTGGGCACGTGTACGGGACTCGGCAGCTTGTCGATCTCCTGCTCGCCGTTATGAACCACCTCAACTCCGGCTGAATTCGCGCTCTGCGCCGCGGTGGAGGGGTCGTCCGGAGGAGCCTCCTGCGCGATTTGCGGGCCTTCGGCGCTGAGCCAGATAGTAGCGGGCTTGGCGTTGACGAAGACTTCGCCCAGCATGAGAGCGGCTTGGCGAGCCGTATCATCCTTCGCGTTCACCATGCGAATCGCCCCCGCCTGCGGGAGAATGACCACCACATTCTCGGGACGCTCGACTGCAACGCCACCGACCTTCCCCAGCACATGGTGGGAGATCTCGAAGGCGTAAGCCTGCACGCTGGAGTTCTTCTGGAAGTGGGGCACGGCGGCCTGCAGAATGGGCAGAACGATCTGCAGAAAGGTTTGCCGGGCGCGCTGGTCGGAGTTCATTTTCTCGCCGGAATACGCCGCGAAGTAGTTGCCGGTAATCTTCAGCACAACCTTCTCTTTGAAGCGGTCGAACTGAATGGAGCGCTGGTCGGCCCACTTCTGCTTGGCTTCGTCGAGGTCGAGCTTACGGCTCAGATAAAAAGGATAATCCGTCGGCATCTTGAGAATCTCGGCGCCCAGTTGCTTCAGATCGTCCATGTTGCGCTCTTGCAGCGCACGCAATTCGGGATCCTTGATTTCGTTGGCAGGAAGAACCTGTGCCCGGGCAACCGAAATAACGGCGCAGAGGCACAGCAGGAGCAGACTAATCCTTCGCATAGACCGGCCCAGCACTGCGAGATGGCGGATCGGAGATAGCACGAATATAGGATATCAGTGCCTGCATGTCCGACTTGCTGAGCGTGTTTCCCCATGCCGGCATAAGCGCCGATCTGTTGAGGGCCGGACCGCCATGGCTGATGATGGCCGTGAGATCGGCGTCGCTGATCTTGTTGAGCGTATCCCCCTCGGTGAAGGGATGGGGCTTGACTTCCAGGTTGTCGTAATTGGAGACGCGTTCGACGGTGGACTCGGGGTTGTGGCAGCGCTCGCAGTACTGATCGTTGAGATGCCGTCCCAGCGTTTGTTGGTAGCCGAGGGCGATCTCTTCGATCTTCAGTTCCACCTTCTTATGGGACTTATCCGTCGTGGATGCGACGATTTGGTAGCGTCCGGCCATGCCTCCCAGAGATACGTTGGTGGTAACCTGGCCGCTCGAATCGGTAAGTCCGTTGGAGGGATCGAACGCAACTCCGAGGACCGCGGCGAATTCCACCAGCGCTCCGGCGACAGCAGTTCCCTGCTCATCGTTCACCTGGACGACGACTGGCTGGGGCAACAAGCCGCCGGTCTGCGCGGTCTGCTTTCCGCCGCTCGATTCGACAATCGCCGCACCGAATGCCGTCGGCTTGGGCAGAGGCGAGCTTGCGATCTGACGCGAACAAGAAATGGCAAATGTGGTTGCCAGCAGGGCGACGGCGAGGGCAAATCCAGAGCGGCCGCGCCTGGAGGCAACTGCCGAGCTTCGCTCGGCCGGACAGCCGAGGGCGGCTGTCCCCACATGAGTCGGCGTGAAGGAGTAGCGGGTCATTTCTTGGCGACCTCCTGTTTAGCTCCGCCTTTCTGCGAAATCAGGAATGCGGTCAGAGCGCGGGCATCTTCGTCACTCATGGCGCGATTCGGTTCGGCAGTGCCCGGACGCAGGATCTGCGGATTTTTCATCCATTGGTAAATCCATGCCGCGGTCAGGCGCGAACCAACCTGCGTCAGCGTTGGGCCGATATAACCCTTGTCGCTCTTCGTGTCGACAATGTGGCACCCCTGGCAGGAATACTTGCCGTAGAAAAGCTGCTTGCCGAGTTCGACCTGGCCCTGCGAGTAGCCGCTCAATGGCATGGACTCGCGGTCAACCGCGGGACTTTGATAGACGGTCATGATGTAGTCGGTGAGTTCGTTCACCTCGCCGTCCGTCAGGTTGAAGCGCGGCATGCGGCGAATCAGCGAAGGACGAAGCGTGCCCGGATTCTTAAAGAACTGGACCAGCCACTCGCGCTGCACGGAACTGCCCTCCCATGTCAGGTCGGGCGCCATATCTCCGCCGTGGCCGTTGATGCGGTGACAACTGAAGCACGCGAGGTCGGTCATCAGCTTGCCGGCTTTGCCTGCGGGCTGGTAGTCCGACCCGGGCGCGGCGGCCACTGCAAGCGACGGCGGCAGCGTGTTGGCGCGGTCGTTCAGCGAGAGCAGCGCGGTGGTGAGCGAATCGATCTGCATCGGTGTGAAGGTGTACTGCGGCATCTTCAAGCCCGGCGAAAATGCGCGCGGCTGCTTGATCTTGCCCACAATGTAGTCCGGCAGAGTGTGCGGCATCCCAGGCAGGAAAATGAGCTGTGTGACCGGCTTGCTGCCGATGCGGCTGAGTTCAGGGGCGAAGTTCTCCGGCTTCTTGATGCCCGCGATCTCGTGGCAGGAGGCGCAGCCATAGTCGGAAACCAGGCGCTTGCCGTGGGTGATCTGCTCGGGCGTTGCGGCCTCCAGATGAACATTAGCGAGCAGATCGGAATCGGCTTTGGTCAGCAGGAATCCGGAGAGCGTGGCCACCTGCGGATCGTTAAAGCGGTAGTGTGGCATTCCCGTTGCCGGGTCGTACACGCGCGGGTTCCGCAGCCAGGCTTGCAACCACTCCGGCTTGACCTTGCTCCCCACCCGAGTCAACTCTGGGCCAACGTCGCCGCCCACCATATTTCCCGCGGCGTTCTGCACGGCGTGGCACGACGCGCAGAACGATTCTCCATAGAGGCTGGCGCCGGCAGCGGGATCAGACGACGCCTTCGCGGAAAGCGTGGCCGTATCTCCCGCCAAAGGCGTGCTGTTGGCGAGGAGAAACGCGGACATGTCGCGCGCATCGTCGTCGCTCAGCTTGAAGTTCGGCATGCTCGACGTCGAAGCGTAGGCCTGCGGATCTTTGAGCCATGCATACACCCACTCGCGTGTGGTCTTGTCGGCGATGTGCGAGAGTGACGGCGGATCGTCGGTGGCCTTCATCGTGGTGCCATCGGACAACTTCACCACGTGGCAATGCACACAGCCTTCGCGAGACAGCAGAGTGCGTCCCTGATTCAGTTGTGGCGTGCCCGGCAGCGGCCCGCGATGACACTGGCCACACGAAGACTCAATGTACTTCGCCGGCAGGATGGGCTGCTCCCATGCCAGCGTGCTGTTGTGGGCTTCGCTGAGCGTCGTCGCCGCGCCCTGTCCGCGATGACACACCGTGCATCCGAATTGTTCGAGCTTATGGGGGATGACGGGGTGCGTGCGGAAGGGCTGCGTGGGTACATCCGTGAGGCTGGGTTCCTTCAGTCCGACGTGGCAACTCGTGCAGCGGTCTACCACGCCAAGTTCGGGCAGCCAGATCTGCTGGATGCCGCTCTGGAAGTGACGTTGCAGCGTGTTCGCATCGCTGCGGTTGCGGACCATCCTGAGATAGCCGTGCTGGTAGTGCCGCCACTCGCTGAAGAAATTCTTCGCGGGAGCGATCGCCAGCGAGCCCAGGAAGATGAGGCTAACGACCCCGAACGCACGCACGCTGTCGCCAAACAATTTTTGCCAGAGCGACGTAAGTTTTTCTTTCATAAGCGCCGCATCCTTATAAATCTGGTTTCATAAATAGGTTTTAGGAAGGGCACGGCTTCAGTTCTTAGCCTGCCCTGAGCGAGCGCAGAGAGTCGAAGGGTGCCGCTCGGGACCGCAAATGATGTGGGCTTTAACCCCTCAGGGCCTGCACTCGGCCCACAAAAAGAATTCATGAAAGGACTTCTAAGCATCGTTATGAACCCTGCCACGGCCAGACGAAAGACCAGCCGGGCCCGCGGAAAAATGTGCCGATGGCGGTGAGCACCACCAGTTCGAATAAGAACCAGGTCATCACCCAGTACGAGAGCGGCCTTGCGGCCAGATACCGGCGGAAGGCCGAGGGCGACTGCGGAGAGCTCTGCGCCGCTACTAGCATCACTCCGGCCATGATCAGCGTAGGCACAAGCGCCGCATATACCTTGAACACAAGCAAGAACAACGAGAGAGCGATCGCGACCACATAGAAAATGCTCAGGCGCCGCTGGCGGTCTTTCAGGAAGAGACCGTCCGCTTCGATGTTAACCCTGAAGTACGGAATGACAATGAGCGCCATCACGACTAGTCCCGGCACGAGCACACCCGCAACCACGGGCGGAAAGTAGTGCAGCATCTCCTGCAGTCCCAGGAAATACCAGGGAGCCTTGGCGGGATTCGGCGTGTGAGACGGATCGGCCAGACCTTCGAGCGG
>JADGNP010000556.1 GCA_017883425.1 Candidatus Sulfotelmatobacter sp.
TGCTCGCTCGCATCTGGCCAGGAAAAAGCAACGTTCTCCCGGAGCGTACCGTCGAAGAGAAATGTCTCTTGCAACACAACGCCCAGTTGCGTGCGGTAGGAATCCAGGCGCACCTTCGCCAGGTCAACGCCGTCAACCAGTATCCGGCCGCTGGTCGGCACGTAGAAGGCAGCAAGGAGACCGATGACTGTGGATTTCCCAGCGCCTGAAGGTCCAACCAGCGCCGTGACTTTACCGGGCCTGGACTCAAACTGAACGTCGTGAAGAACGGGCTTCCCGGAACTGTAAGCAAAGTTCACGTTCTCGAACAGTACCTGGCCATGGATGCGATCAAGCTTCACGGTTCGCGTTGAAGCTTCGACTTCCGTTCTCTCGCTCAGCACTTCGTGGGCGCGCTCCAGGCCCGCCAGAGCTTCGCTGATCTGGGAACCCACGCTCACGACTTGGAGTACGGGTGCGATCAACATTGCGAGAAAGAAGATGTAAGTGAGCAGGGTACCCAGCGTCATCGTCCCGGAAAGAATGTGCCGGGCGCCGAAGTACATGATCGTCGCGCTTACAATGCCCATCAGGGTGGTGGCCGAGAGGTTCATCAGGGAAATCGAGGTCAGGGTCTTCATGACGTTGTCGAGAAGCCGCTGCACTCCGGCCGCAAAGACTTTTTCCTCTCGCTCCTCGGCGTGGTAACCCTTGACAACGCGAACCCCACCCAGTGATTCTGTCAGCCGTCCGCTGACCTCGGCGTTGATCTTCGATCGCGCGCGGTACAAGGGGCGAATGGTCTTGAAAGATGCGTAAAGCCTCAGGCCAAAAAGCGGCAGAACAACCGAAACCGCAGCCGTCATGGTCGCGCTGATCCGCAAGAGAACGATGAGTGCGAAAAGAGCTGTCATCAGTCCACTGGCGAACTCGACCAAGCCCGTACCAATCAGGTTTCTCACTCCCTCGACGTCGCTCATGATGCGGGCGACCAAAGCGCCTGTTTTGTTTGCGTCATAGAAGGCTACCGGGAGACGACCGATGTGTGCTTGGACCTTGCAACGGAGCTCAGCAATCATCCTCTGCGCCGCCTTCGACAGCAGTTGAGTCAGCAAGAAGGAGGTCACGCCTTGTACAGCGGTCGCGGCGATCACGACCATTACGATGGTTGCCAGAAGATGAATGTGGCGTTTCCCGATGACATCGTCGATCAGGTATTTTGTCGAGGCGGGGAGGACCAGTCCCGAGATGCGGTTAATGGCCATGAGAACCAATCCGACCGCGAGGATTGCTCGCTGCGGTCGAATGAGTACCAAGACCTCCGGCAGGAGCTTCCAGACGTCCTTCGGCTTTGAGCGCTTACCTCGCTCGATCGCCTTATTCCCGAGATCGGTTGGGTTTGCGATTCTGAAATCCTTTTTAACTTATGGATGCTGCTTCGGCATTCTTGCATCACGTCATTCTCTGCGGGTGCCCTGCGAACCTGATTGCTCCCGCCATTGCCCACACCTGATCTGCCAACCACTCCCTTCGACGGCCAGAGCTCCAGCGCAACCGGCCAGTGGAGTGAACGTCTTCAGCATCCTGCGTGAGGCCTCCTGGGGGTTGTGCGAAGGATTGAACGACCATGGCTCATCCGGCAAGAGCGAAGCTTCCAACTGTTCCAAAGGGAGGGAAAGGCCATCGTCCCCCCGCCTTCGCGCACGCCTCCTTGCAAGTCCAAGCGATCAGGAAAGCCTCATATCTCTCTTGCACTGGCAGCGAGTGGAGAATGTTAACCTCCTCGGCAGAAAAGAAACTCGCAGCGATCTCTTCCCATGCGAAATCCGTTTGGAAACGCTCGATGTCGATACCAACTTCTCGATCGCGCGCAATGGCGAAAACAGCAAGTCCATGGGAATGGGATACGTTGAAACGCAGCGGATGAGCGCCATCGGCCACTTTCAAGAGTGGCTTGCCGTGAGGACCGTAACAAAACTCGAGTTCCCCTGGCGACTCGCCGGTATACCACGAAAGTATTTCTCGCAGCATTCCGCGGCAGGCAACGAAGCGCTGTCGATCGGTTGCGTGCCGGAATCGCGCAGCGCGGGAGAGTTCATCCAGTGCGAAAGTCTCCTTGAGCCCGGCCACTTCAGACGGACTAGTGTCGAGTGGGGCGTGCCATACGTGAACCTGGTCGGCGGCCACGGTCATGCGCTGCGGCAGTAAGCTGCAAGAAGCCCGCATTTTCATTTGACTTCCTGCGTAATGTGCACCGTCGTCAGCTCACTCTCTTTCTCCGTATCCTGAGCTTCCAAGAGGCAACGCTTCAGGCTGCTCGCCAGGAGGTCAACATTCGGTTCGAGGAAGACCCGTTTGTGACCCCCAGCAACAAATTGGAACTCCGACTTGCCGACAAGGAGTCCAGACCAGCCCATATCTGGCTCATTTAGGCGCTGGGAGTTGAGACCGCTGCGAATCAGAAGAGTCCGTTCCGGATATGGTTTGGGGACATAGTCGCGGACCGTGAAGTATCCAACCCGAAAGAATTTACGGAACCTATCGTCAATCTTGCCTTGAGCAGCCAGGACAAGCCTATAGTAGGCGTACCATATGTTATGTCTTAAGTTCGGGAATTTCAGACTCCACTTGAGATCCGCCAATGCTTCTCTTAGACCATGTCTGCGCAAATTCGCGAGGTGGAATGCGACCTTACGAAACGGGCGACCGAGGCGAATGCCGGATCTCTCCAGGCCTGAATATTTTTTCAAGCGGGCAGGATTCCAGGCTTCGATCAGAACCAGCAAACCGACCTTCTCTCCTTGAGCCAGTAGTTGCTGAGCCATTTCGTAGGCGAATACTCCGTCCTGGCACCAACCGCCCAAGAAATAGGGGCCGTCATGCTGTAAGCGACGCAACTTGCGAACCAGGCCCGCAGCGATGTCTTCCAACCTAAAGGGTGCAGGCAAATCGCGCAAATCCGACTTCACAGTACCGAGACCTAGAAACGGTTGATCAGGGCCCAGACGAAGTGCCAGAGGCCGGAAAATGGGGCCACCGCCAATACAAAAGAAAGGTGGCCTCGAGCCCTTCGGCTGAATCGGAACTACGCCCGGGACCTGTTCTGGAGAACCCGGGGTTGAGAGGACAGCAGCCAGTTCACTAATACTGGGCGACTGAAAGATACAGATGACGGGCAGCTTTTTCCCCAGTGCCTTCTCGACGCGTGCGACCACCCTTACCGCCAGGAGCGAATGGCCGCCCAGGTCAAAGAAGTTGTCGTGGATGCTGACACGGTCCAGCTGCAACACTTCCGCCCAGATAGCGGCCAGTTTCTTCTCCAGTTCCGTACGGGGCGCCACGTAACTTGGCTCACCCTCCAGCCTCCCGCTCCCCGGGGCCGGCAGTGCGCGCCGGTCCACCTTCCCACTGGGGGTTAGAGGCAGGTTGGCCAAGAACTCAAATCTCCCCGGCAGCATGTAGTCGGGTAACTTGCTTTTCAGAAAACTGCGCAATTCCTCCCCGCGGGCCAGCGAGCCGGGCTGCAGCACCGCATAGGCCACCAGACGTTGCTCCCCCGGTGCTTCATCGCGCACCACCACCACCACCGTAGCCTGGACCGCGGGATGCTCGCGCAACGCCGCCTCGATCTCCCCCAATTCCACACGAAAACCCCGAATCTTGACTTGATTATCCCGTCGGCCGAGAAACTCGAGGTTGCCGTCCGCCCGGTAGCGAGCCAGATCCCCAGTGTTGTACAGGCGTGCTTCGGCTTGCTGACTAAAGGGATAGGGCACG
>JADGNP010000557.1 GCA_017883425.1 Candidatus Sulfotelmatobacter sp.
TTCGCGGCCCACCTCTGTCGGAGGATTTATGACGGACATCAACAAGCGCGGTCTCAAGAACGAGACGAAGGGCAAGATCAAGGAAACCGAAGGCAAGTTTCGCGGTGATGTTGGTAAGGCGACCGGTGACTCAAGCGAACATATGAAAGGTCGGGTCGAGGAAGCGAAGGGCAAGATCCAGAAGGATTTCGGTAAGACTGAGCGGAAGGTCTAAGGCACACCAGCAACCTGTTCTCTGCAGGATTGCAAGCCCACACTGTTTACGGAGTAGTCATGTTCCTCACCATTGCGCTGGTGCTAATCGTTCTCTGGGCATTGGGGTTCTTTATCTTCCCTGTGGCTGGTGGGCTTGTTCATATCCTCCTAATCATCGCGGTGATCGCGATCATCTGGCATTTCATTAAAGGCCGAAACACTACCACGCGCCTTTGACGCGAAAGGTCACCGATTCACGAGACGCCGAGGGGTATTTCAGCCGCGAATCAAAAAGCCCGACAATCATTGAGTGATTGCCGGGCTTTTAATCCTGGTTGGTTATGTTGTTTCTCGTCGAAGTCGCGGAGCCGCCATAGCCTAGCGTAACTTGCAGCCTGGCAAGTCACGGGGATTTGACCCCCGCCGGGCAAATCATTGGCACACCGAATACGAGCGGCCGTAATGCCACTCTTGCTGTTACATCACAACAGGAGCTCACTTGGCACAACCGAATAAATTCCTCGACCCGGCGGGAGACCAGCTCAAGGCGATATTTCTGCTGGGCACGCTCAAGCCGAACAAAAAACGCGAGTTCTCACACACCGCGACTCTCTGCGAGCTCGTCATCGAGGACTTGCGCCCGTACAACGTGAAATCCGAGATCGTTCGGTTGGTGGAATACGACATCAAGCCCGGTGTCGAAAGCGACATGGGACGGGGCGACGAGTGGCCGGCAATACTCAAGAAGGTGCTCGCATCAGATATCATCGTGTTCGCGACACCAATCTGGTGGGGAATACACTCGTCGCTAATTCAGCGCGTAATCGAGCGAATGGATGCGCTCAACGATGAGCTGCTGGAAACGGGAAAGTCGGAACTCGCCAACAAAGTAGGCGGAATCGTCATCACGGGCGCAGAGGATGGGGCAGAGCACACCATCGGCAATATCGCGAACTTTCTGATCTGGAACGGCATGACGCTTCCACCCGCCTGCTCGGTCTCATTCCTCGGCGATTACACCAGGGCGACCAAAAAGTCGCTACTCAAGAAATTTCGGGCTCAGAAATCGACCGCGTCCATGTCGCGAACGATGACGCGCAACCTCGTGTTCTTCGCCCGACTCCTCAAGGAGAACAACATTCCGCAGGACAAGAAAGGGGTAATCCAGAGTATCGCGCCCGGCGCAGTGGGGATGCGGGGCGATCGAGGCTAGCGCCGACATTTATCAGCCCGAGTTCCGCCTTGGCGAGCGTATCCGGCGTCATCAGGAGCGGGGCAACTACTTACGGTGGCACTCGGCCTGCGCAGGGCAACGCTTAGCTAACGATCACCCTACGAGCGGTTGGGTGAACACCTCACGCCCATCAAGCGTGTGCGAGACTCGCCCGCCGACATCTGCTAGCATTAACTGCGGAGAAGTCTCGGAAAAAGGCCTAGGGATGCAGGTTAACGCAGTTCAAATCCGCCACGAACGCTTGATCCGATCACCCACCGGAGGACTTCTATGAGCCGTGCTTTGTCTCACCTGACCTGCGCCACTGCGCTGCTTCTCGCCACTCCCGGCTGCCACGATGCGACGAGCCCACTCCAACGCCGTGAGCAGCGCATCTACGCGATCCAAATCCCACAGCGAGCTGCCGTCGGTGACACCATTCGCATCAGTTTCCACAACGCCAGTGGTCCCTGTGATACCGGGGTTGTCTTCGACTCGCAATTGATGGCGGACAGCATACGGTTCGTCGTCTCCAGTGTTCCCGCTGCCGTCGACTGTCTCCCGCCAGGGGTCGGTACAATCGCTCAGCTTCCATTCTTGTACGTCGTAGGCCCGCCCCACGTAGCTCCCTTTACAGTGCGGTTTGCAGAACCCGGCGAAGCTGATAGCGTACGCGTGGTCGCAGGCCCGTAGGGCCACTCGAACGACGACCTGCAACCCCAGCAACGAGTTCAGCCTTGGCGATGTCCTTCATGCTCGATCTTTCTCGCGGATTTTTTTGGACAACGACAAAAAGGCCCACGCATCCGGTTGGATGTTTGGGCCTCGGTGAAAGGCAACCTCGATTTTCTGCTACTGCCGCGCAGGTAGGATGCGCGCGGCCTCTATCCTGTCTCAAACGGACCAACAGCGGAGGAAGCCGTCGACCGAGCTATCTTGCGATACAACCGAAAGCACGGTAAGACAGCGTAGCGGTGCGCACCGGGGAATCGGGTCCTTCAGACGGAGACAGAATGAGAAAATCCAGAATTCCAGCAGCAATGATGGCGTTCGCGATGCTCGCAGTCGCGGGTACAGCAAACGCGCAAGTCTCGACCATTCTCAAGCCGGTTCAGATCGGAGTCGCGCTCGGGGCAGCCGTCCCGCTCAGCGACCTAGGCAACAGCTTCAGTACCGGTTTCAACGTCACCGGAACGATTGGGATAAATGTGCCGCTATTACCGGTCGGATTCAGAATCGACGCGGCGTACAATCAGTTCGGCGCGAAGGGCACCTCGAATGTGAATGCAAAGATCGCCGGCGTGTCCGGAAACGTCGTGTTCGGTATGCCGGGCGTGGTGATAACGCCGTATCTCATCGGTGGCGTCGGCTACTATCGGGTGTCCAGTAGCGCGACCGGTAGCGTGGCGTCGAATAACTTCGGCTTCAACGCCGGTGCGGGTGTCAAGATCCCGCTCATCGCATTTTCGACGTTCATTGAAGCACGCTACAACCGGGTTTCCAAGAGCGGCGGATCCACGAGCTTCGTCCCAGTCACTGTTGGAGTGATGTTTTAGATCCTAGCAACGGGCAAACGCAGCGCGTCGATGGACGAAACTACCCGCCTTTCGGTTAGCAGCGGGGTTTGTCACCACTCCCGGCACCGCACTCCCGCCAACGGTACCAAAGAAAAACCCCGCAACCATGTAAGCCGTTACGGGGTTTCATGTTCGGTTTATGGGCCTGGGTAGAGTTGAACTACCGACCTCACGCTTATCAGGCGAACGAGAGGGAGTAAGAAGTCCGGCAAGAAATCACTAAATCGTTGACGGACAGCGTGATCTGCCGTAGTTGGACTTAGTGGATGCCGGATAATGTCGTACTCAATCGACAGCTGAATCGACAGCAGCGAGCCCTCTCCCACTTGATAGATCAGGCGTCGCACGTCAGCGTCGCCAGTGCCGCCCCCCACTCAGCCTCGTCGCGTGCCTTGCGTGCTCGGAAGTTGATTCCCAAGGTGCCGAACTGCGCGGCGCTCGACGACTGTGGCGCGCCAGCGTAGACGTCTCCCCGCCAGGCGATCTCGAAATCGACGAACCCGGCCGCGATGACCGTTGCCTTGAGCTCTGCATCCAGCAGAGCGCCGGCGATTCAGGCCTTCCAGAGATTGATGTCTCGTTTGCCATTGTCCGGGACTGCTTTCTGCACGAGGATGTCGCCGATCTGAAGGCGACCGCCGGGCTGGAGCACACGCGCCATTTCCTGCAGCCCCGCAAGCTTATCGGGAAAAAGGTTGAGGACGCCGTTCGAGATCACGACGTCGGCCCAGCCGTTGGCGACGGGAAGCGATTCGGCGAGCCCC
>JADGNP010000558.1 GCA_017883425.1 Candidatus Sulfotelmatobacter sp.
GGGAAGGGCACGACTTCAGTCATGCCGCCAAGCAGCAACAATGTCCTCGGCTTCAGCCGCTGAGGGGATGCCGAGGGTAGGACGCGGTCAGCGGCGAGTTCCGCTGAACCCCCGATCCGGCACGGTGGGAGAGGTGCACACCAGGGATCAAGGATGGGTCAGTCGCCGATCTCGTGGGTCTGCTCACAGCCAAGTGAAACGAGTGCGAAACAGGTCAGAAGAGTGCCAAGCGTACAGCCGTCCGCGAGCGCGCGGGCAAGTTGCCCTCGCGACAGCCGGCGGGACGCCGGCGCTACTGCACAAAAGGCGGCCTGTGCAGGCCGCCTTTCCCCAAACGATTACCCACAAAACCCTAATCTTAGTTTACGCCCTGGGAAGCGGGCCGTGCTGGAAGTGATACTGCAGGATCCGGGCGGCGAGCGCGGGACTCAGGGTTTCTCCGGTGTGCTCAACCGTACGAACGACTTCTCCGCGGCACACCACTTCCGTTGCCGAGAGACCGGCAATTTCTTGCGGCAGCACGAGATTGATTTCCAGTTGAGCGCTGGGCTGCAGGAGTTCGTCGGCCTGGAAGAGCATTCCCGACCGGCTGATATTCTCGGTTGTGCCGACGTGCCAATCTTTCTCGCCCAGACGGCGATAACGCAGAGGCAAGTGAAGTTGGAATCTTTGCGCGCGCGTCGGCGGAATTTCTCTTGCCCGCGCGGCGCGGAGCGGTTCAGTGGACTGCATGGACATGGCGACCTCCGGGGGAGTTGGGGTTGCATCGAGCACTTCGCGCACTTTGCTTTTCAGGTCGCGAAGGTTAAAGGGCTTCTGGAGCAGGCGTACACCGGCGTCCAGCATGCCGTTGTGTCCGATCACGTTTTCGGTGTAGCCGGACATGTAGAGCACTTTCACGTTGGGGCGAATCTCGGAGATACGCTGAGCTAACTCCCGCCCGTTCATGCCGGGCATAATGACGTCGGTGAGCAGCAGGTGGATCACCGCCTCATGCGCCACCGCAATTTGCATGGCCACCGCGCCATCGGCCGCCTCGATCACCTTGTAGCCCTGCTTTTCGAGGTACTGGCGGGCCAAGTAGCGCAGGTTAGCCTCATCTTCGACCAGCAGGATGGTTTCCGTGCCGGGTTCGACCTTGCGGTATTCGACGGGCGCTGCGACTTGCGCGGCCGGTTCGCCAGTGGAGGCCACGCGCGGCAAATAGATCTTGAACGTCGTTCCTCTGCCCACCTCGCTGTAGACCCAGATGTATCCCCCGCTCTGCTTGATGATGCCGTAGACCGTCGACAGTCCGAGGCCGGTTCCCTTCGTTCCTTTGGTGGTGAAGAAGGGTTCGAAGATGTGCGACTGAGTCTCGCTATCCATGCCGGCGCCGGTATCGCTGAGCGCGATCATGACGTAGTCGCCGGGCCGCAAAGGCGCATGAAAGCGGGCGTAGTCTTCATCGAGCGTGATGTTCGAGGTCTCGATCGTCAGCTTCCCTCCCGATGGCATGGCGTCCCGGGCGTTGACGGCGAGGTTCATGATGACTTGATCGATCTGCCCGGCATCGGCGCGGATCGGCCAGAGATTGGGGCTGGGAACCATCACCAGGTCGACGTCCTCGCCGATCATGCGAGTCAGCATTTTGATGTTTTCTGTCGCAACGTCGTTGAGATTGACGATCCTGGGAGCAAGCATCTGCTTGCGGCTGAACGCCAGGAGCTGGCGGGTCAATGACGAGGCGCGTTCGGCAGCGCTCGAGATTTCCTGGGCCGGACCGCGCAGGTGAGGCTCCGCCCCGAGACGTTCGAGGAGGAATTCCGAGTAACCCAAAATCACCATCAGGAGGTTGTTGAAGTCATGGGCGATGCCACCCGCGAGACGTCCAACGGCTTCCATTTTCTGAGACTGGCGCAATTGTTGCTCGAGGGCGCGGCGTTCGGTGACGTCTTCGGCAAACAGTTCGAACACGATGCCTTCCCCCCCGTTTGCCACCGAGCGCCCGGAAACGCGAACCACGGTATTCGCGTTGTTTTTGCGTTTCCATTCCGCAGTCAGTCCTTTGAAAGGCTCGGTAGAGCGAAGAAAGTCGGCGAGATCGAACCACTTGTCGTTATCGGCATAGAGGCCAAAAATGTGCTGCCCAATCAGTTCTGCGGTGGAAGTGTGGCCGAGCAACTCGAGAAACGCGGGATTCGCGTCGAGAATCTTGCCCGTGGAATCGCAGCGGCAAACGCCATACGGCGCGTTCGTCACCAGCGACCGGAAGTTCAGCTCGGAGCGCCGCAGGTTCTCCTGCGCGGCACGCAAGGCCGCGTTGAGCCAGCAGATCAGCATGGCGACGAAGAAGAACAGCGAGAGGCGGAGGATGGCCGTGCGCAACTGCGTCGGGCTATGCTCTCCGGCGAGCGAGAAGTAGGCGCTCACGGTGAGGGCGAACGCGGTGGCCACCACTCCCGGCTTCCAACCCCCGTACCAGGCGCTCACCATGACGGCCACGCCGAACAGCGCGAGCCGGCTTTCCGACACGTCTGCCAGCAGAACCGTGGGAATCAGCGCCAGGGCCGTACTGAGCACTGCCACCCCATACCGCAGAATGGGAGCACGCGCCGCAGGAATGCGGAGTAGGGGGAGGGTTACTCGCATGTGACCTATCCTAGTTCCAAAATGGGAAAGCAGGAACGTTACAGGAGTACATTTCGGTTCTGCGAACAAGGCGTCTCGGGGTGTCCTTTGGCCAAGGGGACGGTGGCCAGTTGGACAGTGCCGGCATGTTTCGGCTTGCATCTCGGCCCGGGAATCTGGACACTAGGCGGGGCTGACCACATTCCATGAACATTGGACTCTTTGGCGGGACCTTCGATCCGGTTCACCGCGGCCATCTGGCGCTGGCGCGGGCGGCGCTGGAGCGGTGCAAACTGCACCGGATTCACTTTGTCCCGGCGAACATTCCCCCTCACAAACAGCGGCAGCCGCTTTCGCCTTTCATACACCGCTTTTCCATGCTGGTTCTGGCCACCGCGCAGGAGAAGGCCTTTGTGCCCTCCTTGCTGGAGGCTCCGGATGAGGGTGGGGCGCCAGTTCGAAAAGACCGCCAGGAAAAGCCGAACTACACGATTGACACGATCCGCCGCCTCAAGCAGTCGTTCAAGGCCAGCGACAAGCTGTTCCTGCTGATCGGGATGGATGCTTTTGCGGACATCGCCCAATGGCACCAGGCCGAAGCTCTGTTCCGCGAGTGCGAGTTTGTTGTGGCCAGCCGTCCGGGGTATTCATTGGCCGATGTGGCCAACGCCCTGCCCGAGAGCTTGCGTCCGCGGCCGGAAGTGACTCGGCCGTTCCACAAGCAGGCGGCCACTGGTGATCTGGTCCTGCCGGGAGCGACCATCCACCTGCTTGGAGACCTGCATCAACCGGCCTCGGCGACAGCGATCCGCCAGGCTGCGGCGGCGGGCAAACCGCTGGGCCGCTTTGTGGATGCGGCTGTGGCGGAGTACATCAGGAAGATGGGGCTATACAAATCGTCGTTGGTCGTTGGTCGTTAGTCGTGGCCAAGCCTGGGCTCGCTGGCAGAAAGGCGATTGGGGTGGCTAACAACGTTTGTGATCCCGAGCGAAGCGAGGGACCTACTGAGGTTTGCAGAATATAGTGACACCCCTACGCGGTCTGTCATTCCGAGCGGAGTTCCGTCATCCGCATCGCGGATGGCGGAACGTAGTCGAGGAACCTGCTGTTGGACGCGGCAGAAAAGCAGGTTTCTC
>JADGNP010000559.1 GCA_017883425.1 Candidatus Sulfotelmatobacter sp.
CGGAGAGGCTGGTATCCCAGACGCGACGAGCTTCCCAGAATGCCATCGGCCAGAATACCCAGATCCATGCGGCAACCACTCCCGCAGTTTCCCCCACGGTTCTCCGGCCCATCCACACGATGACTAAACAAGTCAGGCTCGAAAGAGCGCAGTTCAGAGAGAGGATGACCAAACCCGATGCATCACTGTACACGCCGAAAAGCTTGAAAATTCCGGCCAACAGGAACGGGAAGACAGGCGGAATTATTGCCTTAGAGCCGCTGGGGATTCCGCATGGAGAGCTGAACCCCTGCCCGGTGGCAATGGAATGGGCGACGCTGCCCATCTCCCACCCGAAAGCGAAGGTGGACGGGTTACGGGAAAATCGATAAAAGTGGAAGGCGAGAACAAACGCCATCCGCAGCACGAGGGCCACAGTGACGATGACGAGAGGCGAGCGGAGCAGAGATTTCAGGCGATTCGCGACGATGTTCATGTGGAGCGCCTCCGAGTCGGTATGCGATCCGTACCAGCATTGCCGAAATTGCCCATTTGCGGCCTACTTGTGCAACACCTGTCCTTGGCCAACAACCCGCTGTTGACGGATTTCGCTGCCCGGCCTGACCACCATCCATCTATCCCGTCGGTATGTCGAGCGCGGGGGTGTTGGCCTCGGAAAGGCGTGATTCAACAGCAGGAACGAGAGCGTCTTTCGTCACCGTCGAAACCGGGATTCAGTCTTGGATACGGCGGCAGGATACACCTGGGTAGATTCCGCAGCAAGTCCGCACCCCCATTCGGCTACGAGCGCGCTTTGCTTAACCCCCGCGCCACGGCCGGTTGTCGCCGCTGCCTGCGTGCTAGAATCATCCGTTTCCGAGTTGCGCTCGAACCCTCGTTGCCTCGACCGACTCCGCACTTAGTACCATGCCTGATTTCCTTGCCGCCGAAGAACTCGATACCCTGCCCAAGACCAAGGCCAAGCCTCACCCTGAGATGCGGACGGACGTTTTGGTCATCGGCGCCGGGCCCACCGGGCTGGCCTGTGCCATCGAAGCGCAGAAGACCGGGCTTAAGGTCATCGTCCTCGACAAGGGATGCCTGGTGAACTCGCTGTTCCACTATCCCGCGAACATGGTGTTCTTCACCACGCCGGAACTGCTCGAGATCGGCGACATCCCGTTCACCACGGCCCAGCAGAAGCCGACGCGCGAAGAGGCGCTCGAGTACTACCGCAAAGTCGCTGAGCACTACCACCTCGACGTGCGCCAGTACGAATGGGTCAAGACGGTCATGGGCGAGGATGGAGACTTCAGCATTACGGCCACTGATCGCGCCGGCCGGCCGCACGACTACCGCACGAAAAAAGTCATCGTCTCGACCGGCTATTACGATCTGGCGAATCAGCTTGGTATTCCGGGCGAGGATCTCCCCAAGGTCTCGCACTACTACGGCGAGCCCCATCCTTATTACGACACCGATGTGCTGGTGATCGGCGGCAAGAATTCCGCCGCGATCGCATCGCTCGATTTATGGCGTCACGGAGCCCGGGTCACGCTGGTGCACCGTGAAGCGCAGCTTCACCACCACGTGAAGTACTGGATCAAGCCCGACTTGGAAAACCGTATCAAGAATGGCGAGATTGAGGCTTACTTCAACAGTTCGGTACAGGAAATTGGCATCGACCACGTGGTGATCAATACGCCGGGCGGCCCGATCCGCCTGAAGAACGACTTCGTGCTCGCCTTGATCGGCTACCATCCTGACTACGATTTTCTGCGCAGCATGGGCATCGAGCTATCGGACCAGCAATGCCGTCCCGTCTGCGATCCGGTTTCGCTCGAAAGCAACGTCCGGGGCATCTACGTCGCGGGAGTGATTGTCGCGGGATCGCGCACCAACGAAATCTTCATCGAAAACGGCCGCTTCCACGGAAAACAAATCGCCGAAGACCTGAAACGCAAGCTGCACCCGTAGCGCCGCCGACCCCGAGGCCCATAGCCTGCGGACGCCCCCGCCTTGTAGAGTAAACACTCGCATGGATCCTCAACCGGAGCGCGGCACATCCTCGATCACGCTTGCGTCCTACGTGCGCCTGCTGCGCGGCAACCGCAACTTCCGGCGGCTCTGGCTGGCACAGATCGTCAGCGAGATCGGTGACTGGTTTTACACGCTTTCGATTTATACCCTCCTGTTGCAGTTGACCGGGCATGCCGGCTCGGTGGCGCTGGCCCTGGTTCTGCAAGTCTTGCCGCAGACCTTTGTAGGGCCGACGGCGGGTGTGGTGAACGATCGGCTGAAGCGCAAGCACGTCATGATCGCGGCCGACATCGTGCGCTTCGGTGTGGTGCTGGCCATGTTGTTCGTGCGTTCCCGTTCGATGGTGTGGCTGATCTATCCCTTGCTGCTGGCGGAAACCACCATGGCCGCGTTCTTCGAACCGGCCCGCAGTTCGGTGATTCCCAACATCGCAGCCGACAGTGAAGTTCTGGTTGCCAACACTCTGTCTTCGGCGACGTGGTCGGTGAACCTGCTGATTGGAGCCTCCGTGGGCGGAGTGGTGGCCGCGTTTTTCGGACGCGACACAGTCTTCATCCTCAATGCGCTTTCGTTTCTTGCGTCAGCATTTCTGATCAGTGGAATGCGTTTCGCCGAGCCCCACGCGGAATCGGCCGCTCCGCTCCGCCCGCGCGATCTCGTCGACTTCTCTCCGGTGCTGGAAGGGATTCGCTACATTCGCAGTCATCCGACTCTGTTGCCGGCAGTCTTTGCCAAAGCTGGAGAGCTCATGGTGGGACCAAGCTGGGTCATCTTTACCGTGATGGGAGCGCGAGAGTTTGCCGTGCATGGGCGCGGCATTGATGCCGCTGGCGGAGCCATGCTCGGCATGAGCATCCTGCTCGGAGGGCGAGGTCTGGGAGCACTGGTGGGCCCGCTGGTGGCGGCGCGCTGGGCGGGCCAGAGCGACCATCGTCTTCGCCTCGGCATCCTGTTCGGCTATCTCACAATCGCTTTTGGCTACGGGGTGCTGGGTGCGAGCCGCACTGTTTGGATGGCTGCTGTTTGCGCCATGCTGGCACATGCGGGAGGGTCGACGGTCTGGGTCTTCTCGACGACGCTGTTGCAGCTTCATACCGAAGACCGCTTTCGGGGACGCGTGTTCGCCGCGGACCTCGGCCTGGGCAGCCTTACGTTCGCAGTCACCGCGTATCTGGCTGGCTTGTTCCTCGATGCGGGAATCTCCGCGCGCGCAGTCGCTACCAGCACGGGCGTGCTGATGCTGGTTCCGGCTGCGATCCTCGCGTGGGCACTCCATGCCGGCCGGTCCAGCAAGGCCCGCATTGTTTCGTGATTGCTCTACTGTGCTAGTACCTCGGTCACTTTCGAACGCGCAGGGCACACCGCTAGCATTCTCTTAGAACCAGCTGGGCTGTTAGGGATGCCGCCGAATGGGAGCAAAATCAGGCGGGGAGAAGCTCCGCAAGTCGGAGTGGCCTGCGAGAATCCTTCGCTCGACCGGAAACAGCCCGGTTCACTTTCTGAGTACGCACCCATCCGCTTCAAGTTCTATTGACCGCGTGAGTGGAATTCCTGATTTCATCAACCCACGCTGCGGACCGCCCGCCCGTAGGCCTACTGAAGATTCCACAATATTGTGACACTCACCCCTACTGTCATTTCGAGCGCAGCAAGGTTTGTCCGCGAGCGGACAGACCTTGCGGAGTCGAGAAACCTGCTTTTCTGCCGCGTCCAACAGCAGGT
>JADGNP010000112.1 GCA_017883425.1 Candidatus Sulfotelmatobacter sp.
GCAATTGAGGTTACGGAGCGGGTTCCGTCGTCGTCCATGCGACCGAGCAGCACGCCGCAGCACTCGTGGGGATAAGTTTCTTCGCCGTGGCGGCGGAGGGAGTCGTAATCGCGGCGGGTAAGTCTCAGCATCAGGAAATTGCGCGGCTACAGTTTTGAACTAGAGTCAAAATCCCCACCCTCTCGCAAAAGGCGCGAGAAGGGTGGGGCACCCAGATTCCACTCTAAATTCTCATCAGCCTTCGGTCCAGAATCGTTCGCTTAGATATTTGTCGCCGGAGTCGCAGAGGATGGTGACCACCACGGCCTCGTGCCCTTTCTTCAGCGGCAGAGCGCGGGCAATCTTCAAGCAGCCTACGATGGCGGCGGCGGCTGAGATGCCCACCAACAATCCGGCGTTGCGCGAGAGTTGGCGCGCCATGGCGTAGGCGTCTTCGGTGGCAATTTCGAGATTCTGATCGGCGAGGGCGGGATCGTAGATTTTGGGAACAATCGCGCTGGCCATGTGTTTGGCGCCTTCAATTCCGTGAAACGACGAGTCGGGCTGCAGCGAGATGCACTTCACGGCCGGATTCAGTTCCTTCAGGCGTCGCGTCGTGCCTACAAAAGTGCCGCTCGTCCCCAGCATCGAGACAAAATGCGTGACTCGTCCCTGAGTTTGCTGCCAGATTTCGTTGGCCGTCCCGTGATAGTGAGCTTTCCAGTTATTCTCGTTGGAATATTGGTCGGCGTAGAAATATTGATCGGGATGTTTGCTGGCCAGTTCACGGGCCATGCGAATCGCGCCGTCGGAACCGTCGGCGGGATCGGTATAAAGAATGTTGGCGCCGTAGCCCTGCAGGATCTGCTTGCGCTCACGCGAAACATTTTCCGGCATGCACAGGGTTACGGGGAATCCCTCGGCGGCGCCGAGCATGGCATAGGCGATGCCGGTATTGCCGCTGGTGGCATCGAGCAGAATCCGGCCGGGACGGAGTTGGCCGCGGCGGCGGGCTTCGGAGACGATGTTGGCGGCGGCGCGATCTTTGACCGATCCGCCGGGGTTGTACCATTCGGCCTTACCCAGAAGTGCTACGCCCGGCAGGTCGGCGGTGAGCGCGTCCAGACGCAGCAGCGGAGTGTTGCCGATGCGCTCGATCAGGCTGTGGCCCAAAGTGTCGCCCAGTCCTGACGCCACTTCCCGCGATCCGTTGTGTGGTGCTGGAGTCGACATTGCCGCCATTCTTGAAGATCCGTATGCCATAAATGAACCGAAACGCCGTGACCAACGTAATGTGCTATAAGGCCTGAAACGAGGTATGTAGTAATTTGTTTAGATGAAGAAGTTTCGCCCGGCGATGCAGCTCGTGTAAAGTTAGGCTCGATCCTTATAAAGTATGCATCTAATAGACGAGCACCGTCCGGCAAGGAAAGGTTGAAGCAAACAGCAATGTCTAAAACCATTGAAACACGAACCTACGAAGAAGCGCTAGCTTGGCTGCGCGATCACGGGTTCGACGTAACCGAGGCCCCTGGCGCCACCGTACGAGTCTTCCTGCGGAAATACAACGTATCGGCGGCCATCCAGAAGGCGCCGGACGACGCGGTGAAGATCTTCGCGTATCCCGGCTACCTGATTAGCAGCGAGATTTCGAAGTTGGTCAATCGCGGATACCAGCAGTTTCTCAAGACCTCAAAGACAGAAGTCCCGGCCACCGCCGACCACCTGAAGGCATTGCAGTCTTTCTCGGAAGAGTTGAAGGAAGGGCTGGGTCTGCCTAGCCTGTACAACGAGTCGCTGGGTACCGTGAGCGAGTCGTATCACTACGACCGCATCGAGAACCGCGACCAGGCAGCCGTGGATCGCCCGAAACGTCCGTGGGAAGTCGCCGGCAAAGAGGCGGCAGCCGCGGCGAAGAAGGGCCGGGCGTAGAGAGGCGCCAGTTCAGAGTCGCCAATCTATCCGGTACCGCAGGGGCTAAAGCCCAGTTTGTCACAACTCGTAACGCGGCGCTGAAGCGCCGCTCTTCCACATTGATCGCAGCGCTGAAAGCGCTGCGGCCACCAAAATCAGTTCTTTCCGAGACCTCGCCGTCGGAGCTGCGAAAACGCAGGTCGCCATCGTACAACCGCAAGTTCCCGACGTTTTATCGAACTCCGAGCAGGATGTCGATGGTCAACTGATCGAGCATTTCGTAGGGCAGGCGTTTCTTCATAATCGCGTCTTTATCGAAAACGTGCGACAACAACGTCGCCGAGCCCTTGGCGGAGTAGCTGCCGGCTTTCGGAATCCCGGGAGTTGCAGCAGAGATTTCCTTGAGAATGGCCTGAATCTCACTGTTGGCGTTCCAGTGGGCGGCCTTTTCTTTCAAAATTAAATAGGTACGCATGCAGCCGCGGGCAAAATCTTTGACCCCGTCGTAATCTTCTGTGCGGTACGCATGTGCGTCGAAATGCCGCGGGCCGTCGTAGCCAACGTCTTCCAGAAATTTCACCAGCCAGAATGCGGATTTAGGATTGGCCGAGCCAAAGCGCAGATCCTGGTCGTAGCGTCCGGGCGCTTGATCGTTCAAATCGATATGAAACAGCTTGCCAGCCTCCCAGGCTTGGGCGACGCCATGCATGAAATTGAGTCCCGCCATCTGTTCATGAGCGACTTCGGGATTGACGCCGACCATCTCGGGATGGTCGAGCGTGGGAATGAATCCCAGGTAGTGGCCGGTGGTGGCCATGTAGATGTCGCCGCGCGGTTCGTTCGGCTTGGCTTCCAGGGCGAAACGGTAGTTGTATCCACGAGCGATGTTGTATTCGCAAAGATAGTTGACGGCCTCGCGCAGACGTTTGACGGCCTCATCGGCGCGGCGACAGGCATCGGTTTCGACGCCTTCGCGCCCGCCCCATAGAACAAAGATTTTCGCGCCCAGTTCGGCGCCAAGATCCATCGCTCGTAGGGTTTTCTGCAGGGCGTAGGCGCGCACTTCGGGATCGTTGGCGGTAAACGCTCCGTCGCGGAAGACGGGATGGAAGAACAGGGACACGGTCGCCATGGGCACGACGATCCCGCTTTGCTGACAGGCCTTGCGGAATTCTTTAACGATGCTGTCGCGTTCGGCAGCGGAGGCGTCAATCGGGACGAGGTCGTTGTCGTGCAGGTTGACGCCCCAGGCTCCGATCTCGCCCAGCACGGACACGATCTCGGTGGGGGGCATGGTGCGGCGCACGGCATCGCCGAAGGGATCGCGACCGCGATTCCCCAGTGTCCACAATCCGAACGAGAATTTGTGTTCCGGCTTTGGCTCGTAGAGCCCGTCTGCGTTGCTTTTCGTCCTTGCAGTCACGTTATTTGGCCTCCGATGGATTCAGAGCAGGCGGAGAAGAAGAGATCTTCCCTACCAGGCTGTCTTCTGCCTTCTTATGCAATTCCTGTACCTTGTGCAGTTCCTTCTCCGCATCAGCCGGCTTCCCGATGGCCTGATACAAGCGTCCTAACTGGTAATGGGCATCGGGCAGCGCAGGATCGAGCGCCACGGCGCGCAGAAGAGCCGTCTGAGCATCTTTATATTTCTTTTGCTGCATGTAGATGGCACCCAGATCGACGTAGACGATGCGCAGGTTCTTCTGGGCGCTCAGCGAGCGATTGAGCAAGGAAAGAGCGGCGTCGGGATGGTTGCTCTTCCATTCGATATCCCCGAGATACGCCAAGGCCTGGGCATGGTTGGGTTCGAGAGCTAACTCACGCTCGAACTCTTGCCTGGCTTCGTCATACTGTTGCGACTTCCAGTGGAGGTAGCCGAGACCGAAGTGAACGTTGGGCTCGCTGGGGGCAATTTTCGCGGCGGTTTCGAACTCAGCGATGGCCTCTGGAGTTCTGCCCAAGCCGTCGAGGGCTTCGCCAAAAAGGACATGGGCTGGAGCCGAATCCGGATTCTGCTCGAGGATTCGGCGGAACTCCTCCTTCGCGCAGGAGAACTTCCGGGCCGACAGGCAACTTTGGGCCAGCGCTTGATGAAGCTCCAGATTGGCGGGGTCCGCCTGGGCGGCCGGTTCAAGATACTGGGACGCCAACTCAAATTTTCGAGCGCCGTAGTAGCTCATGCCCAGGAGCGTGCGGGCCTGGGTGTTCTTGGGATCAGCGGTCAGAGCGGCGCGGAGAGCGGCTGCCGCGGCGGGGAAATGTCCCTGCTTGAACTCGGCGAGGCCGAGATTGAGTTCGAGTCCGGGAAGCTTGGGATTCAGTTTAAGCGCTTTGCGGTAGGCGGCGGCTGCCTCGTCGTACTTCTGCTGCCGGGCAAGATCGACCCCCAGACTGGCGTAGGCGCCAGCGTCATTCGGATTGCGCGCCGTCACTGCCTTCCACACCTGGGCCGCTTCCGCCCATTTTTGCTGTTGCTCAAGCGCCATGGCATCGGCAGGTGCCGGAGCCTGTGCGAGGGCCACAGTGGTCAGCGGGAGCACCGCAATGACGGTTTTTAGCAGATAGCTTCTCAATTCGGACGGATCTTTCCGTTGTTTGCGAGGCCGTCGAGCCAGCGTCGAGCCGTAGGTGCCTCAGGGCGGTCACCATAGCGCTTCAGGAAATCGCGAAGGGTTTGTGCTGCATCCTCGTACTTCCCCACAGCCGTGAGTGATTGAGCTACCAGCAGCTCGATTTGCGGAGCTTTGCCGTTGGATTCCGTCAAGGCAAGCTGCGACGTTTTCAGCGCTTGATCGTACTGCTGGCGCTGGTAATACGCTTTCCCGAGCGCCCAGTGCGTCTCCCACGTTCCGGTATCCAAGTGAAGTGACTTCTCCAGCGGCCCAATGGCTTCGTCATATTTTCCCTGATCAGCAAGAGCCATACCCAGAGCTGAGAAGACACGCCCATTGGTTGGATCCATCTGCGAGGCTTTCTCCAGAGCGCTTTGCGCCTGCACCCAGTTTCGCTTCTTCAGGAACAAGACTCCCTGGACATAAAGAACGTCAGGGTGGGAGGGAGCGAGTTGAACCGCTGCGGCCACATATTTTTCGGCTTCGGAAAGCTTGTCTGCGCTCAGAGCCTTCAGGCTTTTGTCCAGGGCTTCCTTTGCCTTGGGCGCCAGCAAAGGCTTGGCCCTCGCCGCCTCCCCGCTGTCAACGCCTTCCTTTTGCAGATTTGCGTCGACTTCATAACGCATCGCGACCGAGAGATTCACGTCCTTTTGTGTCGATTTGTAACCGGTGGCTTCGACGACCAGGGTGTAGTCGCCAAAGGGAAGAGAACCGAAGAAGGCGCGCCCGTGCGAGAGCCCGGCGTCGCCGGCCGGGACCCCATCGTGCAATAACTTCACGGTCCCCGCAGTTGTGATCGCTTCGCCTGCGCTGTTACGAACGGTCAGAGAGATCTCTGGCCTGTCGGTGCGAAGAGTCGAATTATCGCCCGAGCTGTCTTGAGCGTATACGCAGAAGAGCGACAGCAGGAACGCAGCGGCCAGGAACCTGAGGAATAGTGCAGCGTGAGAATCCCTTTGTAGCTTGGCGGATCGCATAAAACCCACCCGTTAGGCTCAAGCCTAGTACCGCCGGGCACGAGCGTCAAGGAAGGAGCCCTCAGAGCTTGAGCGGAGGCGATCCACCGGACATCTTCTGAAGCGCATCCTCGCTTTGCTTTTCGGGCAGAGCGCAAACCTTGGCGAGTTCCTCTTTCGTAGCCATGGCTCACGACACAGCGACTCGGTTGCGAAACAAAAGCCCCGCTCACGAGATTTGTGAGCGGGGCGAAATCAAGCCCTCGGGGAAGAGGGGTTAGAAGGTGATTTTTCCGCCGAGCTGCACAATGCGTCCGGGGAAGAATCCATTGGGCTGGCCGAAGTGTGCATCACCAAGGCCAGTGGGCATGCCGGAGATCTGCGGATGGTTAAAGGTGTTAAAGGTTTCCAGCCGCAGTTCGAACTGGCTGCCACGAGCTTCGCTGAACACGAAGTTCTTGAAGACCGACAGGTTCCAGTTGTCACGCCCCGGGCCGTCGATTGAGTTGTGGGCGAGGGTACCCCAGTCGCCGACGGCCGGGAAAGCAAACGCCGAACCCGTAATCCACTGCTGCTTTGTGTGCGGCGCCACGAGGGCACCAGTCTTGTCGGGCCGGTTGGCTCCGCCGACACCATTGCCGCCCTGATCCCCGGTCAGCCCTATGTTGAGCGGCGTACCGGATTCAATCGTCACGATGCCCGAAACCTCCCAGCCACCGACAACCGTTCTTGCGAACGCGTTGGAGCTGTGCCGCAGGAAGGGAAGGTCGTAGATGAAGTTGAACGAGAGGTTATGCAGACGATCATAACCAGACCGTCCAACATCATACTGCCAGCCACCATATGAGTTGGAGACGCCGGACAGGTCCCCTCCGCCACTGCCACCCGTGGTGGGGTCAATGGAACGCGAGAGCGTGTAGAACACACGCAGGCTCAGGTCCCGCTTGATCTGCGAATTCAGGTCCACCTGGAGACCGTTGTAATGAGCTTCGGCTCCGTCAGTAGACATGTTAATCGTGCCGAAGCCGAGGTACGGGTTCACGTTGTTACGTTGAACCGTGTGATTGATCAATCCCGGAAGCTGCGACGGATCCGGAAGGTTGATGTCCTGGTAGTAGTTCTGCTGGCGGCTCTGGTTGCCAACGTACATGACGGCGAGCACCGTCCGAGCAGCAAGGGAGTGCTGAACGCCGACGCTGTACTGGTAAGCCCTAGGCAGTTTGTACTTATCCACGGCCAGACCGGTGATGCTGGCGACGGTAATCGGAGCTACCGCCGTTCCCCCCTTAATGAAATTGCTGGGGTTATCCAGCGATACGTTGCTGAAGTTGACGTTGGCACTGAACGGAATGTTCGGGCCGGCGTTGTACATGTCGTTGCCTTGAATGCGTTCGTACATAACACCGAAACCGCCGCGCAGAACCGTCTTACCAGAGCCCGTCAGGTCGTAGGCAAATCCAACCCGCGGACCAAACGCTGCCCAGTCCGTATTCACCAACCCTTTCGGGACGCCAGACGACGTGCCCGGAATTCCGATACCGTTCAGATAGAACTGAGTGCCAGCCGCCTTAAGAATAGGGTTCGGGCTGCCGGCCAGATCCGGACTCGCCGGAGAGATGTTGCCATTCGCGTCCAGGATGGCAGGCTTCGTGGTGTCGTAGAGATTCGGATAGAAGTTCCCCATCCGGTTGTTGGCTTCGTAGGTGTGCGGCACGCCATCCCAGCGCAGACCCAGGTTCAAGGTCAGCCGCTTGTTCACGCGCCAGTTGTCCTGTGCGTACATGGCCCAGGAAACGTTGTTCCAGAGCCCTTTATCTTGCACAGCGAGCTCGTTGTATCCGCTGGAGAAGCCGAGGAGGTAATCGGCGAAATCGAGCCCGGTATAGCCACCGCCGAAGTTAAACGCGCCCTGCGTGTTGCCAAACAGGTCCTGAACCTTCTTATAGAGCGCCCAGCTGGCGCCAAACTTGAATTGGTGCGCACCCTTGGTCCAGGAGATGTCGTCGCGGATCTGGTAATCGTCCGCCTTGTTTACCCACGGCCAGCTGTTGTTCCCGAACACCGCGCCCGTCGAGCCCTGCAGATTGATGTTTGGGATACGGGTGTCATTGTTCGGGCCAGTGAAGAGGCGGTTGAAGGTGAAATTCGACGGGGCAGAAATCAGACCCGTCGGAGTAATGTTGATCCGGTTGCCGTTGTAGTTGAAGGCGGCCTCGTTCAGCAGCGTGGGGCTGATGGCATAGGTCGCGTGAATGACGCCGCTGTAGGACGGGTTGCCGAAGAAGGTGCCTTGCACTGGAGTGTTGGAAGTGTTCCACAAGCTGGTGCCATACGTCTGGCTTACCGCTTCGTCGACGAAATGTCCGAACACCGAGAATTTGCTGCTGAAGTTGTGATCGATGCGGACAATCTCTTCCCGCAGGTTGGTGGGAGAGTTGTTGCCGCCAATGAACTGGTTGCCGGTGTTGGGGGCCGGGAAGATGCCGCCGAAACTCGCCCCCGGAACGGTCAATAGCGCCTGTGCGTTCGGGCTCAGCAAAGTCGATGGAAGCAATTTGGTGGAGTCGTAAAGCGGTTGGAACTGGGGATTTAGCGCGGCGGTGGTGGTCTTGACAGCGGAACAGCCTCCGCTCGCATCCGGAGTACTCATGGTCAGACCGGCCGCTTGAAACTGAGCTGCGATGCCGTCGCTTACCTGGTTGTTGGCGCCGCCGGACACCCAGCAAGGCGTATGGAGCCCCGAGAACGGAATTGCGGCTCCGGTGGAGTCCAGCACGTCCGCTGGCAGTTGGTTGGCGAAATTTCCGGTATACCAGTCAGTGTACGGAACCGTCTGCTGGAGAGTGTTACCGTTGATATATTTCCGCCACTCCATGTTGTAGAAGAAGAACGTCTTGTGCTCCTTGGCCCAGAAGTCGACCGGACCACCAGCGTTAAAACCGTAAGTGTTCTGGCGTAGTTCCGCCGCTTTCCCCCCCCGATTGTTGTAGGTACGGGCATCGAACGCGTCGTTGCGATTGAACTCCCAAGCCGCCGCGTGGTAAGCCTTGGTTCCCGACTTTAGAACCAGCACGTTTGTTCCGGCCGAAGACAGGCCGTAGTCCGCGCTGTAGTTGGAAGTCAGGGTACGGAACTCGGCAATCGCATCCGCAGAGGGCGCGATGCTCATGCCGCCGGCGCCGCCGCGGTCGCTGTTCTCGCCGCCGTCCAACAGATAGATGTTGTGGTTCTGGCGAAGGCCGTTATATTCCACGCTAGCACTGCCACCCACGGGAGTGTTGGGAGCAGTGACGTCGATCTGGCTGGACGCTCCTGGTGCCAGAGCGGCTAACTGGTAAATGCCGCGGCCATTGATGGACAGATTGGCAATCTGCTCGCCGGTGATAACGCTGCTGACTTCGCCGCTATCCGCCTGAACCGCGACCGTGTTGGCTTCGACGGTTACCGTTTCAGAGGAGCCTCCGATTTGCAGTTGGAAATCCGCGCGAGCGCGGTCGCCGACTTGCAGGACCAGGCCTTTTTTCTCGGCGGTTTTGAATCCGCTCACTTCGACCTTAATGTCGTAGCGCCCAATGTGGATGTCCACTGCGGTGTACTGGCCTGAATCGTTCGTCGTGAGATCTTTCGAAAGATTCGTGTCCAGGTTCGTCATCGTCACCTTAGCGTTCGCGACTGCCGCGCCAGAAGGATCGGTGACAGTACCTACTATGGTCGCTTCCTGGGCCAGGGCTTGCGCTGCGAAGATTACGAAAAAGGCTGCGAGGAGAACGGCAAGGCGAGAGCCACTGCGTCTCACAGCTAGGCTAAAACTCCCGGCAAACGTGGGCGAGAGGATTTTCATGTGAAGCCTCCGAATTGGTCGCGTTTCGTTGCTCGCGAAAAGTTGGTCGCGAATATCTAGGGCTGGGACTGCCCCCGTAATTGGAAACGTTTACGGTGTTACATCCATCGAATGACCGTTGTCAAGAAGAAAATCGATATCGTACGGGAGTTTCGACGATTCCCAGCACTAAGGCAGGCCTCGCGTAGCAAGAATTAGGGGTATACTCTGGCCGCACGAAAATGGGCCGCCTAAGCCAGGCAACGCAAGTTGCGGAACCGGAATGGTTCCACCAGCAAAAGGGGTGTACTTCAATGCGGAACCGGACCATGACAGTATCAAGCTTGGTGCTCTTTGTTGGTTTTTTTCGGCACCTTGCTCGGTCAGCAGCAGCCAGCGATTTCTGCCTCCTTCCAGCGTACATCTGCTGCCGGCAAAGTAGGTTCAACTCGCCGTTTCTGAAACACCGTTGCAAGGCCATTGCGTGAGTACACTGCCTCGGCGAGCCTTGACCCGACGATTCCACTGTGCTACAAGCGACGGTCGACCGTAATCGTTAACGCAACAACATCTACCAATCATCCAGCGCTCTCGCCAGGCTGTTGACCGCGCGGGTAGCGGAGGGAATCTTCCATGGAAACGCGTACTCGAACCACCCTGCAAGTGGCTGTTTTTCTGGCTCTTATTCTTGTCCGTGCAGCTGCCCAGACCGGGGGCGGCGCCGTCTATCTCGACCCTTCCCAGCCCATCAACGTGCGCGTCGATGACCTGATCAGACGAATGACTCTGGAGCAGAAAGCTTCGCAGCTGGTCAACCAGGCGCGAGCTATTCCCGACCTTCAAGTCCCTGCCTACGACTGGTGGAGTGAGGCCTTACACGGGGTCGCCAACGCCGGAACGGCGACGGTTTTTCCCGAGCCGATTGGACTGGCGGCCACGTTTGACGACCCTTTGATTCACGAGATGGCGATCGTCATCGGCACGGAGGCTCGAGCCAAACATAACCAGGCCGTGCGAGCGGGACGGCGGGACATTATGGAGGGGCTGGATTTCTGGTCGCCGAATATCAACATTTTCCGCGATCCACGCTGGGGACGCGGCCAGGAGACGTATGGAGAGGATCCGTTTCTTACCGGACGCATGGGGGTGGCATTCGTAACGGGGCTGCAGGGGGATGATCCGAAGTACTTCCGAGTTATTTCCACGCCGAAGCATTTTGCGGTGCACAGCGGCCCGGAGACATCGCGGCACACGATTGATGTGCGGGTATCGAAGCACGACATGGAGGACACGTACTTGCCTGCGTTCCGCGCTGCGGTGACGGAGGGCAAAGCGGAATCGGTGATGTGCGCCTATAACCGCGTCAACGGAGAACCCGCGTGTGCGAACACGTTCCTGTTGCAGGACCAGTTGCGCGGCGCGTGGAAGTTTAACGGCTATGTGGTATCGGACTGCGGTGCCATCGTTGATGTGTATGAGGGGCATCAGTTCGTTAAGAGCCAGGCCGCGGCCGCGGCGGTCTCGTTGAAGAAGGGGATGGACAATGAGTGCGCGGACTTCTTCACCGTGGCCAAAGACAGCCGCGATTATCAGCCGTACGTGGATGCGGTCAAGCAAGGACTGCTCACGGAAGCCGATCTGGATGTTTCTTTGAGACGGCTCTTTACCGCGCGCATGCGTCTGGGAATGTTCGATCCTCCGGAGAAAGTGCCCTACGCGCAGACGCCGGATTCCGAAATTGACAGCGTCGCGCACCGGGACCTTGCCCTGAAGACGGCGCGCGAATCGATGGTGCTGCTGAAAAACGATGGCGTGCTTCCCTTCGCGGCAAGCGTGAAGAAAATTTTAGTGGTGGGTCCGCTGGCCGAGTCTGCCCAGGTGCTGCACGGCAACTACAGTGGCACGGCATCGCATGCGGTCACGGCGCTGGAAGGCATTCGCAAGCAGTTTCCTTCAGCCCAGGTGACCTTCGTGGCCGGAACCAATTTCCTGCGCCAGGAAACCGTGATTCCGACTTCTGCCCTTTCGACCGACGATGGGAAACCCGGACTGAAGGGCGAATACTTCCCGGGCAGCGACTTCGCGGGCACGCCGCAGGTGGTGCGTACCGACGCGGTGGTGGATATCCAACTCTTCCATCCGGATCCGCACGCGATCACTCCGCCGCCGGGCATGAAGGACTTTTCTGCGCGCTGGACGGGCTTTCTGACTCCGGCCGAATCCGGCAGCTATCAAGTTGGGCTGGTGGGTTCGATGCACCGCATGTGGCTGGATGGCAAATTAGTCGTGGACGACGCGGTCCTGCACGATCCCAACTCGCAGGGAGTCATCATTGCGCTGACGAAGGGACATCGCTACGCGGTAAAGATCGAGTACCTGCGAGGCGGGTTTGGCACGAAGCTGGTGTGGCTGCCGGTGAGCGCCGATCCGAGTTTCGAGGCTGCTTCCGCGGCGCGTCAGGCCGATGTAGTCGTCGCGGTGGTCGGCATCACGTCCAAGCTTGAGGGCGAAGAGATGAAAGTAGACGTGCCCGGCTTCAATGGTGGCGACCGCACCAGCCTGAACCTTCCGGCAGAGGAGGAAGCTCTTCTGGGGGCTTTGAAAGGAGCGGGCAAGCCACTGGTCGTGGTTCTGATGAATGGCAGCGCACTCGCGGTGAATTGGGCCAATGACCATGCCAACGCGATTCTCGAGGCTTGGTACTCGGGAGAAGAAGGTGGCACGGCAATCGCTCAGACTCTGGCCGGCGTCAACAACCCCGGCGGACGGTTGCCCGTGACTTTCTATAAGGGCATCGAGCAGTTGCCGCCATTCGAAGATTACGCGATGAAGAACCGCACCTACCGCTACTTCGCGGGAGAGCCTCTGTATCCTTTCGGCTACGGGCTCACGTACTCGAAATTCGAATACAGCAACTTGAAGTTGTCGAGTCCCGAACTGGAAGCCGGCAATCCACTCGCGGTCGAAGTGGATTTGAAGAATGCCAGCCCGCGAGCGGGCGATGAGGTTGTGGAATTGTATGTCAGTTTCCCCAAGCTGCCGGGCGCGCCCCTGCGTGCGCTGCGCGGCTTTACGCGCGTTCACGTGGAGGCGGGCGCAGTGCGACATGTGAAGCTCGCGCTGCAGCCTCGTGACTTGAGCTATGTCAACGAGGCTGGGGACCGCATGGTCGCGGCGGGCGACTATGTCATTTCCG
>JADGNP010000113.1 GCA_017883425.1 Candidatus Sulfotelmatobacter sp.
GCAAGAGTAGACAAATTCTCAGGAGCTAAGGTCGAAGAGGGCAACAAACCGAAAGCCCTTTTCTGGCTTCTTCTTCTCCGCGACTCTTCTCCGTGACTCAGTGTCTCCGTGGTGAAGTGATTTTCCATTCTGCATAATACTCGCGCTCGGCTAGAATTTCGGCCATGAAGCCCAGGACGTTGTACCTCGCGCTCTGTATCGTCGGCTTGCTGCTTCCGTACTCGCAGTTTGTTCCGTGGGTGGTCCAGCATGGACTGAACCTAACGTTGTTTGCGCGGGACTTGTTCGCCAACCGCATCGGCGCGTTCTTCGGCATGGATGTCCTCCGCGGCTAGGATGTTGGCGGATTTGTTTCCACGTCTCTTCCAAAAATTTGGTTCTCGCACACACTACAGCCCCAATCCAGTGCGTCGAAGGGTAGTGGTGCAGGTTCAGAATCTCGGCTACCTTCTCCTTTGCGGACTTCGCGGGTTTTCTTTGCGAGCTTTGCGGTAAAAGATCTTAAACCGCAAAGTACGCTAAGGATTCGCAAAGGGCGCAAAGAAGTTATCGGAGAAATGCAAACTGCACCATTACCCAAAATCCTTTGTCTGGCCAAGGATGCCGCGCGCTCGTACCCAATCCGGTTCCCACCTGTGCAAAAGAACCCATCTTTTGTCTATCTCAATTCGAGAAATGAAGCTATATTGAAAAAGCTCAGCGATTCCTTGGCGACAACTGACCTGAACTGATGGCGCGGAAGCCCAGCGGCACCATCTTGCAGGAGGAGTTGTACCCATCCAGCGCCGAGTCGGCGCGCGAGGAGCTCGACGACGCGCGTCTAGTCGACCTGGATGTTGACGAGGAATCCCCCTTCCTGCGCGGGCAAAAGCGTGTCTCCGCCCGCCGCGGTTCGCTTCCCAGAAAAACTGCAAGCCGGCTGTTATGGGCATCGGTTGCCGCCGTGATTCTGTGTGCCGCCGCCATCGCTGCCGCCGGTTTGTACGAATACGGCGAGCGCTCCTGGCGCTTTCGCGTGGAGTCGAGCGACAACATTGACGTCTCGGGCATGCAAAACGTGACCAAGGCGCAAATCATGGAAGTGATGGGCGCCGACATCGGGCGTAATATTTTCTTCATCCCGCTGGCCCAGCAGAAAGCGCAACTCGAGCAGATCCCCTGGGTCGAATCGGCCAGCGTGATGCGCTTCGTGCCCAACCGCCTGAAGGTTGAAATCCACGAGCGTACTCCCGTGGCATTCGCCCGCGTCGGCCCGCGAATTTCCCTGATCGATGCAGGCGGCACGCTGATGGAGCTACCGCAAAAACACAAATATTCCTTCCCCGTAATTCTTGGGATGAATCCCGGCGAGCCGCTTTCCACGCGCGCCCCGCGCATGAAGGCCTACAACGAACTGGTGCAAGAACTCGATTCCGGAGGCGCTCGCTACTCGCAAGACCTCAGCGAGGTGGATCTCTCCGACCTCGATAACCTAAAGGTGCGGGTGAATGATCCGGCCGGCGATGTGCTGGTGGAACTCGGTTCGTCGGATTATCTGAAGCGCTACAAGACTTACGTGAGCCACGTGCGGGAGTGGCGGCAGCAATTCCAGAAGCTGGAGTCGGTGAACCTGCGTTACGACAACCAGGTGATCGTCAATCCTGACATGGAGGGCAGGCCGAAGCAGCCCGCGCTGGCGGCGTCTGCAGCCAAGGCAGCAGCGGCGGCGGGCGTGAAGCCCGCAGCGCTGATTACGCGCATGCTCCCGCATGACCGGACTCTTCCCAAGCCGGCGTTTGAGCTGACTGAGAAAAAGCTTGATCCGAAGTCGGCGACCGCGAAGAAGCCGGCGGCCAGAACGAAGGTCAGGAGGACGACCGCTAAGGCCAAGGGGCCCGCCCCGAAAAAAATCGCAGCGAAGGCTTCCGCGCTGGGCCCGAAGGCTGGAGGCGCAAAAAGAGGCGCAAAAAATAGTGGGGCATCGCGGAAACCGGAAGGCAAAAAGCCGGCGCAATCCGCCCTGTCTGCGGCAGCGCATCCGGCGATTCCGAAACCGAGTGCAGCGATTGCGAAACAGCACGTGAACACGAGTCCAAATTAATTGCAGTCGAGGAATTCATAAGGCATGGGGAACCAGCAGGGAAGTTTTCTTACCGCGATTGACGTGGGCAGCGCCAAGACCTGCGCGCTGATGGCGGAGCTGACCGACAGCGGCCTGCGCTATCGCGGGCACGGCGTGGCCGAATCGCGCGGCTCGCGCAAGGGTGTGATCGTGGAGCTCGACAAGGCGGTGGCCGCGATTCAGAAGGCGGTCGAAGCCGCGGAAGACATCGCAGGTGCGGCGGTGGAGCAAGCCATCGTCGGCATCGGCGGAGCGCACGTGCGCGGCGTCAACAGTCATGGCGGCATCAGCATGGGTACGCGTCCGCGGGAAATTGGACGCGATGAGATCAAGCAGGCGGTCGACCGGGCCCGCGCCATCCCGCTGCCGGCGGATCGCGAGATTCTGCATCTGCTGCCGCAGGAATTTATTCTCGATGACCAGGCCGGAGTGCGCGATCCGCTGGGCATGATGGCGGCACGCCTGGAAGTTCGCGTTCATATGGTGACCGCGGCGACCAGCGCGACGCAGAACGTAATCACGGCAGTGAACCGGGCCGGAGTGCATGTGGACGACACCGTGTTCGAGCCTTTGGCCGCGGCCGACTCCGTGCTGCGCAACGACGAGCGTGAACTGGGAGTATGCCTGGCCGACATTGGCGCCGGTTCGACGGATCTGATCGTTTTTCAGCAGGGCGCCGTCGCCTACACGGGAGTGATTCCGGTGGGTGGCGACCATTTCACTAGCGATCTGTCGGTGGGACTGTGTACGCCGCTCGCGGAGGCGGAAAAGATCAAGAAGATCTACGGCAACGCGATCGTGACCCTGATTCCCGAAGGCAATGAAGTGGAGGTTCCGTCCGTCGGTGACCGCCCGTCGCGGCTCATGCCCCAGCGACTGGTCGCCGAGATTCTGGAGCCCAGGGCGCGCGAACTGTTCGAGATGATGCGCGAGAGCCTGCGCCACAGTGGCATGTTCGATGTCTGCCTTGCCGGTATCGTGCTCACCGGAGGAGCGTCGCGTCTGCCCGGAATCTTCGACGTTGCGGAATCGGTCCTGCGCCGGTCCGTCCGGCTTTCCTGGCCCGCCCCGCTGGCTAAGATGCCGTCGACGTTATCCGAGCCCGAGTTCGCGACGGTTCTGGGCATGGCGAACTACGGCCAGCGCGCCCGCATCGCCCGCGGCCTGCAGGAAGACCGCTGGGGATCAAGATTGAAAGCGCTGTTGATCGGCAAAGGAGCTTGAAGACAGTGGCTAGTGACGAGTGGCGAGTGGTTAGCAACACGACATTCTTTGCAGCGAGGCGCGTTGTTTTTCTTTGCGTTCTTCGCGGGTTTTCTTAGCGAACTTTGCGGTGACCGCTTTTTGCCGGAGTAAGCAGGAAAGCCTTTAACCGCTGAGAACGCAAAGAAGGGCCGCAAAGGCCGCGAAGGGAAACGCAATTCAAATCAGGTGGACACAATATGAAAAAAGACTCGAGCATTCGCATCAGCTTCAACGAAGAGGCCCGCAACGACGCCAAGATCAAAGTGATCGGAGTCGGTGGCGGCGGCGGCAACGCGGTCAACCGCATGATTGATGCCGGGGTGGAGGGCATCGAGTTCATCGTCGCCAACACGGACCTGCAGGCGCTGCGCATGTCGCACGCGCCCGTGAAGCTGCAACTCGGCGTGAAGCTGACGAATGGCCTGGGCGCCGGCGCCAATCCTGAGGTCGGCCGCAAGGCTGCGCTCGAGGATTCCGACAAGATTATCGAGGCCCTGGAAGGCGCCGACATGGTGTTCGTCACCACCGGCCTCGGCGGCGGCACCGGCACCGGAGCCGCTCCCATCATCGCGTCCCTGGCGTGCGAGATGGGCGCTCTCACCGTTGCGGTCGTGACCAAACCTTTCGCGTTCGAAGGCAAACGCCGCATGGCGCAGGCCGAGCGTGGCATCGCCGAACTGATGGAGTCGGTCGACACCACCATAGTCATCCCCAACGAAAAGCTGCTCGCTGTGGCGGAAGACGCCGGCTTCTTCGAATCCTTCCGCATCGCCGACGATATTCTTCGTCAGGGTGTGCAGGGCATCTCCGACATCATCACCATCCCCGGCATCATCAACCGCGACTTCGCCGACGTGAAGACCATCATGGCCCGTATGGGTTACGCCGTCATGGGCACGGCCTCCGCCAGTGGCCCGAAGCGCACGATCGAAGCCGCGCAAAAGGCCATTGCATCTCCTCTGCTCGAGGCCGGCGCCATCGATGGCGCGCGCGGCATCCTCATCAACATTACCGGTTCCACCTCGCTCAAGCTGGCCGAAGTGCAGCAGGCCTGCTCCATCATTCAGAGCGCCGCCCATGAAGACGCCAACATCATCTTCGGCGCCGTCATGGACGAGAAGATGAAGGATGCGGTGAAGATTACCGTCATCGCCACCGGTTTCCGCGAGGCCCCGTCCGCCCGCCACCGCCCGCAGGAAACTCGCCCGTCCTTTGCCGCAGCCCACGAGGATGCCATGGAATTCCCCCAGGAGCGGGGATCGCGGGATTCGATCCCCGAGCCCATGCCGAGGCACATCATGGAGTCGGCCCTGTCCGACAGCAGCATGACGGACGACCGCGCTTACGTCGATGACATAGCCCCGGTCCCAACGTCGCAGGCTTCCGACCGCGTGGCGGGCGACGTAATTTCGCTGGACACTATGCGCAGCGCCATCGTGACCAACTTCGAACCGGATGATCTCGACGTTCCCGCGTTTCTGCGCAAGCGCAACGAAGTGATGTAATGTCGAAAAATCTTGCGCGAGGCCGTCACCCAAGTCAGCGCAGAGACCACCGCAGGCCTCCCGTTGTGGGAAAAGCTTTGCACATGGGGAAGTACCTTTCCAGTAACTGGGTAATGCATTACTGAAGGGGTCTGACCCGAGGTAATCCCCTCGTATGTCATTGTTCCATAATGGGTTAAACGAAAAATAATGTTTCTATGGATCTAAACTTTTCCGTTGCCAGAATTAGGTTAACTCCCGTACTATCAGCGCAGTTGACTTTGATTTGGCGGGTTACCACCTGCTGGCACCTTGCTTGCATCAAAGTATCCAGAAGCGTCCGGGGGAATGGAATCAACAAGATGTCCAAAGGAACGAGCCTTTTTCGTCTGTTAGCAGCCTTGCTAGCGTGCCTGCCTCTGGCGGGAGTGAGTTGGGCGGCGCATATCAGCACGCACGCGCCTAAGTCGAAATCGCAGCAATCGAAGATCAGCGAGAGTCAACGTACCCGGCGCCGCATTCATCATCTGGCGCGCAGCCGCAGCGCGAACGTTACTCGAGTTTCTCTGAGAACCCGCCGTCATCGTTATCACGAGCGTTTCAGTATGAGCTCGTTCGCCGAAGACATTGCCGCCGGAGACATCACGACCGGCGAAGATCGGGTTGTGCGCCAGGCCGCCGTGGACGCTCTGGGCAACATGAATGGCACAGTCGTCGCCATCGAACCCACCAGCGGACGCGTGCTGGCCATGGTGAACCAGAAGCTGGCTCTCTCCAGCGGCGCCCAGCCTTGCTCCACCATCAAACTTTCCGTGGCTTTGGCGGCACTGAGCGAAGGCCTCGTCTCCAAGGAGACGCAAGTTGCTCTGGGCGGCCGCAGCCGCATGAATCTGACCACGGCGATCGCGCATTCCAACAATGCTTATTTCGAGTCAGTCGGACGCAAGCTCGGTTTTGAAAAAGTCGCCTACTACGCCCACCAATACGGACTGGGCGAACTCGCGGGATACGACATTCCCGGCGAACAACTGGGCAGCTATCCCGAGGAAGCGATTCCCGCCAAGCTCGGCGGCGTCGGCAAAATGTGCTCCTACGGCGAAGGCGTCTCTATGACCCCGCTGCAACTGGGCGCGATGGTTTCAGCCATCGCCAACGGTGGAACGCTCTATTATCTGCAGCACCCCACAACTCCCGAAGAGGTGGCGGGCTTTCAGCCGCGCGTGAAGCGGCAGCTCGACATCGCTCCGGTGATTCCCGAACTTTCTGACGGCATGGCGGGAGCGGTGCAGTACGGCACCGCCCGCAGCTTGCGCCTCAACTTCAACGAAGAAGAAATTCTGGGCAAGACGGGAACCTGTTCGCACGCCGGAACGCGCTTCGGCTGGTTCGCCTCCTATGCCAACACCAGCGTTGGGCGCGTGGTGGTCGTCGTCTTCCTGCAGGGCGGACGTCCCACCTTCGGGCCCAAGGCGGCCGAAATTGCTGGACGCATCTATCGCAACATGTACGACCACAACTTCTTCATCGCCGGCCCCGGATTGCCTTCCGACACGGCTGCCGTGAAGACGGTCAGCACAACCCCATAACTTAATTCCGCACCCTTCTTGTAGAGACGTAGCTCCGCTACGTCTCTTTTTGTTCCGCTGTGGTTCTACCTTCCAAACCCTGTCCCCTCTAACGCGAACCTTCTTATCGACTTCTAATACGAGAAAAACCATCTCTGCCGATGTTTACTTCAGCGGGTCCGGAGACGCGGCGAGACACCGCGTCCGTCCGCGCTCGCCATGTTCGGCAGGTCTCTACGTCAGGAGCGATGATGCTTCACGGCAGTTACGACTACCGGCTGGTAGCGCTTTCGATCGCGCTGGCCATGGTCGCGGCTTACGTGGCTCTCCACCTCGCTCGCCGCTCAACCGCCATGCATCCGCTTTCCTGGATTGCCCGCAGGTGGCGTACCAGATCGTGGTTTCGAGAGCGCGCCGAGATCTCCTTCCACACCCTGGCGAAGGCAGTTCCTGCAATTCTGTGGACGGCTCGTGCCGACGGCTCGGTTGATTTTCTAAGCGACCAGTTATACATCTACAGTGGCTTTAGTCCCGAGACAGCGAAAGATTGGGGCTGGAAACAGGCCCTTCATCCTGACGATTTGGCGGTGTGCGTGGCCACGTGGGAGCACTGCGTCCGCACGGGAGAGCCCTATGAAATGGAATATCGTCTACGCAATTCGGGGGGAGGCTATCGCTGGTTTCTGGTGAGGGGCAACCCGATCCGGGATGATCAGGGGCAGCTCATCAAATGGATCGGTACCTGTACCGATGTCGAGGACCAAAAGCACAACCAGCAAATCCTTGAGCAGCAGATCAAGGACCGCACTGAAGAACTGGCGGACGCCAACACCCGGCTGCAGGAAGAGATGTGGGAAAGAGACCAGGCCCGCCGGCAACTCGATGAACAGAACGCGAAGATGGTCCATGAACTCACCGAGCGCTCGCAGCGGGCGACGCTGCTGGCCAAGATGGGGGAGCTTCTGCAGAGTTGCGTGAGCAAAGACGAAGTGTTCGCCGCCGCCCTGGGCTTTGCTCCCAAAATCTTTCCCACCAGCCGCGGAGCCGTGGCCTTGCTGAATCCCGAGCGCAACCTGGCCGAAGTGGCTGGATTCTGGCACGACTGCCGGCTTCCGGTGAATGTGTTTGAATCGAACTCCTGCTGGGCCTTGCGGACGGGGCACCCTCACCTTGTGGTCGCAGGAGATACGACCGCACCGTGCGCTCATGCCGCCGGCGTGAAGAATACCTACCTGTGCATCCCCATCCTGGCGCAAGGCGAAGCCCTCGGCATCCTGCATTTTCAGGCGACCGACGAAGCTCCCGCCCTGGGCGACGCGGAACTGTCGTTGAAAACAACTTTTGCCGCGCAAGTAGGATTGTCGGTGGCAAACATCAGGCTGCGGGAAGCGTTGCGCACCCAGTCCATCAAGGATCCCTTGACCGGCTTGTACAACCGACGCTACCTGACCGAAATTCTGGACCGCGAAATCCGGCGCGCGGTACGCTCTGAGCAATCCTTGGGCATCCTGATGCTCGACCTCGATCACTTCAAGACGTTCAACGACACCTATGGCCACGACGCGGGCGATGCGGTGCTGCGCGAGACCGCGTCGTTCCTGAGCAAGAGCATTCGGGTGGAAGACATCGTGTGCCGTTTCGGAGGGGAAGAGTTCGTCGTCATTCTTCCCACCGCTGACTTGAACGCGGCGCACGCCCGGGCCGAGCGAATCCGCTCGAAACTGCGCGAGTTGACGGTTCTGCACCAGGGGAAGTCGCTGGGCATGATTACCGTGTCGGTGGGTGTGGCCGCGCTTCCTCAACACGGCACCTCTCCCCAAAAACTGCTCGATGCCGCTGATGCCGCGCTCTACCGGGCCAAGAGGGAAGGCAGGGACCGGGTGGTGGTCGCCGAACCTGCGCCGACGGCCGAATCGCAACTGAACTCAGTCGAGATGGGAAAGTCTTAAGAGCACCCAACCCCGGCATCAACTCAGGTAGCGCCGGCGTCCTTGCGACTGTCGCCAGAACCTGCCCTGAGCTTGCCGAAGGGGCATCCTGCCCTCGCTGGAGTGGAGGCGAGACCCACATCAATGCTAACTCAAGGCAGAATTCCCTCCGAGTGGCCCGTCATCCGACCCAAACCGGTGCCGACGAAACCTCCGATCGCAGTAACTCACAGGTCGGATTTCTCGATAGGCGCAGGTCACCTTTTCGACTCATCCAAGTGCAAAACGAAGTTTAGGAATGGAGAACGACAGCGCCCCTGACTGCTTCGACAGAATTACAGAAAGAAGGAAGTTGGTTATCCGGTTACCTCTTGTGATCTCACTCACATCGATGGTTGTCCCATATCACAGTACCGTGGGCAAGCTCGGTGAGAAACTCGCGGAGCATTTTCGTGGTGGATTGTCAGCCTGGAGTGGTCTGCAAAGATCTCAGGTCGAGTAGTCGCAAGGCAGCCTGTCCGAACGACGCAACAACCAGCCCCCAATGAGGATACTGAATAGAGAGTTGGTCGTGAATCTCGACCATTCATCACACTCTCGGAGAATACTTTGAAGAATCGAAGTCCAAAAGCAAGCGGATGCAGATCTGAAGACGATGATCACGAAGGGCAAGGGTAAGATGCCAGCCTTTGACGGCAAGCGGACGGCAGAGCAGATCGACCAGTTAGTGGGTTGCATCCGGGAGATTGGGAAGCAGAAGTAGCAGCATTCAGGACGTGACATGTCTGGGCATTTCAGACGTGTAGCAGCCCTTGCTGCTCGCTGTTCGAGGCGGTCATTCACGCGAATTCAGGGCAGCTTATTTGCGGCAAAGGGAAGATTCGGTTCCGCAGGAGAAACGGATGCCAACACACAGCCAAGGCACTGCCAACGCGGGCGATCCGCTGTCACCGCCTGTACCTCGTAGACGATTTGTTGAGGTGCTGCTGGGTGGCGGATTTCTAGCGACCGCGGTTGCGTTCCTGTATCCCGTCTTGCGCTATCTCGTGCCCCCGAAAGCTTCGGACCTTGGCAGCGATGCGGTGGTAGCCGGGCGTGTCAGCGAGTTGAAACCGAACAGTGGAAAGATCTTCCGCTTCGGGAATCGTCCTGGCCTGCTGATCCGCACTTCCAGCGGAGAGTACCGCGCCATGGCAGCGACCTGCACGCATCTATCCTGCACCGTGCAATACCGCGACGATCTCCGCCAAGTTTGGTGCGCCTGCCATAACGGTAAATACGACCTCAACGGCCGAAATGTTTCGGGTCCTCCGCCGCGCCCGCTGGAAGACTTTGAGGTGCAGGTGCGAGGGGATGAGATATTCGCAAGGCGTCGGCGGGAGGCTTGAGATGAGTCCCTTGCGCAACCTGCGCAGTTGGCTGGACGAACGGTTTGGCTGGGATGACTTGGTCGCCCCGTTGCGGAAGAAGGCCGTTCCCCTCCACCGGCTCTCCTATTGGTACTTCCTCGGCGGCATCACTCTCTTCCTGTTCGTCATCCAGGTGGTGACCGGGATTCTGCTGCTCCTGTATTACCGTTCGGGTGCCAGCGAAGCATTCGAAAGCGTGCAGTACGTCATGACCCAGGTGAAGTTTGGCTGGCTGATTCGCTCCATCCACTCGTGGTCAGCCAATCTCATGATTTTTACTGCCTTTGCGCACATGTTCAGCGTGTTGTTTCTCAAGGCCTACCGCAAACCCAGGGAGCTGACATGGGTCAGCGGAGTGATCCTGCTATTTCTGGTCATGGGCTTCGGCTTCAGCGGGTATCTGCTGCCCTGGAACACGCTGGCCTTCTTCGCCACCAAGGTCGGCACCGAGATCACCGGGCAGGTTCCGGTCATCGGCAAGCCCATGATGATCTTTCTCCGCGGCGGGGAAGAGGTAACTGGAGCCACGCTGACCAGGTTCTTTGGATTCCATGTCGCCGTTCTGCCCGGATTGGCAACCGTGCTGATCCTGCTGCACCTGTTGCTGGTTCAACACCTTGGCATCAGCATTCCCCCGAAGCTGGAAGTTCAGTGGACCGCGAATCCGTCTGCCAAACGGGAAATGAAATTCTTTCCCAACTTCTTGCTGCGGGAATTGATGGCTTGGTACGTGGGCTTGGGAGTGCTAGGCGCGTTGGCAGCTGTCTTCCCGTGGAACCTCGGTGTCAAGGCAGATCCTTTTGTGTCTGCCCCGGCGGGAATCAAGCCCGAGTGGTACTTCCTTTTCATGTTCCAGACACTCAAGCTCATCCCGCCCAAAGTATGGTTCATCGACGGGGATGTTCTGGGTGTACTGGCTTTCGGCCTGGTCGGCTTGTTGTGGGTTCTGCTGCCTTTTTTTGAGAGTGACCAACCCTCTCGCCCGAAAGGGTGGATCACTGGGCTGGCAGTCTTTGCTCTTGCGTACGTGGCAGGTATGACTGTTTATGGCTATCTTGCGAAATAAGCTCCGACCGTTCAGCGCAGCCCGTTGTGTCGGGCTGGCCGGCTACATCGTGTTCGCAGCCTGCCTGGGTTATGGGCAAACCACGAACTCCTGCCTGGATTGTCACTCCGCCTTGCCTGATCCTCTGGGAGTGAGCCAGGAGAAGTTCAGCCAGGACATCCATGCACAAAAGGGTCTGAGTTGCGCCAGCTGCCACGGAGGCGACCCAACCAGCGACGATCCCGACAAAGCCATGAGCCGAAAGGCTGGGTGGAAGGGCAAGATTGATCGCAAGCAGATTCCGCAGTTGTGCGGAACTTGCCATTCGGATCCGGCCTATATTCGGCAGTTCAACCCCAGCTTACGCACCGACCAGTTGGGCCAGTACCGCACCAGTGTGCACGGCAAGCGCCTCGCGGCTGGAGACACGAAGGTGGCAGTGTGCACGGATTGTCATAGTGTCCACGATCTCAGGGCGCCCATTGACCCACGCTCCACGGTGAACCCGGTCAACGTGGCGAACACCTGCTCTCGCTGCCATTCTGACGCGGCTTACATGAAGGGATATTCCATTCCCACCGATCAGTTTGCCAAGTACAGCATGAGCGTTCACCACGAAGCGCTCGCGGTGCGAGGCGATCTGAGTGCGCCAACCTGTACAACATGTCATGGAAACCATGGCGCGGCCCCGCCAGGAGTAGACAGGGTTCAGAATGTGTGTTCGAACTGTCACGCGTTTCAAGCCCAGATGTACGAAAAGAGTTCGCACAAAAAGGCCTTCGAAGCGTCTTCCCTTCCAGGATGCGTCGTGTGTCACAGCAATCATGGCATCACCCATCCCACGGACGCGAAGCTTGGCACTGGTCCTGACGCCGTCTGCATGCAGTGTCATTCCCCAGGCGACGCCTGTGATCAAGCCAGAGCAGGATTGCACAGTGCCTTGGGTCAGTTGGACGAAGCCGTCAAAAACGCAGACCAGGCTCTCAGTGTCGCCGAGTCTTCTGGCATGGAGGTGAGCGAGGCTCGACTGGGACAGGATCAGGCACGGGATTCGCTGACCAAGGCTCGAGTCACGATCCATAGCTTCCGGACGGATTTGGTGGATCAGGATATTCAAGCGGGCCTGAAGATGGCCGCCAGGAACCTGCAAGCTGGAAAGCAAGCCATGCTTGAGCGCAACCATCGCCGTCTCGGGCTCGGAATATCCCTCATCGCGATCGGGATCGCGTTGGCTGGACTCCTGCTGTACATCAAGAAGATAGAGAGTTAGATCGGCAGATGCACTCTTTTTGAAACGGTTTGTATCACAGGAGCCTCGGGCTCTATCTCAGGAACCTGCAACAGAAGTGAGGCGCTTCGCCTTGCGATTCATCAGTCCTCGACCGCCCTGGGGATCGGGCGGAACGCGCTACGTTTCCAATCTTACGGGCCGGACGTGAGAAAGGAGTGTTGTGTATGACAATGCTGGATGGACGCAAGCCGCTTCTCATTTGGATCCCCGCAGCACTGATTGCCGTAGCCGTGATGGTGGCCGTGTTTATACACGCGCGCCGGCCGGTCAATACGCGCCGCGCACTTTACATCATCGGGGAACCCGAGAGAGGCGCCGCGCTGTTTTTTGGTGACAAGCAATGCGGAATTTGCCATGCCATCAATGGCGCTGGCGGGCGCGTTGCCCC
>JADGNP010000114.1 GCA_017883425.1 Candidatus Sulfotelmatobacter sp.
GAGGCCGCAGAGGACAGTTCGACCGGGGTGCGGCTGTTGTCGGACATCCGAGACATTTTCGACCAGCAACAGGCTGGAAAGTTCCCCACATTGGACTTGTTGTCCGCCTTGTGCGACGCGAACCTCCTATGGCTGGAATTCAGCCACGGAAAACCCATTAGCGCGACGGCTTTGGGGCGCTTGCTCAAACCGTATGGAATTCACCACCGGAAGCTGCGCGTGGGAGCAAACACGCCGTGGGGGTATCAACGCAGTTCCTTTGACGACGCCTGGGCGCGCTATCTGGCCCGCAACGTGGAACCGGTGGAACAATGCAGTAATGATGCGGGTGAAACGCAATTCCAAGACATGGAACACAGGGCCAGCGTTCCAGCTTCAAAAGATGAAGAATCGCTAGCAACGACGCGGGTTGTTCCAGGTGTTCCAGGTTCCCCCAGGGACACCACGGCGCGGACACGCCATTGTCATGTACATGGCTCCCACGCTTTGTGGTGGGAACGCTTGCCCGGAAGCGACGACTGGGTTTGTGGAAAGTGTCATCCTGCCCCGGAATCGCTCTCAGGCGGAACGGAGAATCGAGGCAGTTTCCAAGCACCAACGGCCATCCAAATTGGATTTGACATATCTTAACGTGTTAGGTTACTCTAGCGATGATGAAGTGCCCCATTCATAATGTCCCTCTCGTCTGTTACTGTCCTGCCTGCCGTGGCTCTGCGAAGTCGAAGCGTAAGGCCGCTACATCGCGAGAGAACGGTAAGCTGGGAGGTCGGCCTCGGAAAAAGGCGCAGTCAAAGGAGGAGTCATGACTTACAAGCGTGGCGGCGTGTACTGGTACAAGTTTCGTTGGACTCTCAAGTCGCAAGACGGGAGCAAGGAAAGTTTTCTCGTGCGGAAGTCAGCCCGAACCTCTAATGTGAAACGCGCACGCGAGGCGGAAGAGGAACATCGGCGTGCGTTGCGCTTGGGGCTTGTCCATCCTGCCGACCCGTGGCCAAAACCCAAGCCTCAGACGCCGCAAGTTCCTACGCTACGTGAGTTCACCAAACAGTTCCTCGCCTTCGTCGCAGTACAGAAGAAGCAAGGCACGGCTCGATTTTATAGAGTCTGCGCGAACCGATTGCTGTGCTTTTCGGCGCTCGCGGACGGGTTGCTCCCTGAGATCACCGGGGAAGCAGTGAGCAAATACGCTAATTGGCGTAGGAGCACCAGCCCGGAGGATTCGGTACTCACCGTGAACGGTGAACTGAGGACACTCCGGCGGATGCTGAATCTGGCCCAAGAGTGGGGCTTGATCGCGCAGTCGCCGAATATCCATGAGCTACCGGGAGGCAAAGGACGCGAGCGGGTTATCAGTTTCGCGGAAGAGGCACAATACCTAGCAGCCGCATCCCGCACAGTGCGCGATGCCGCAATCATGGCCGCCGACAGTGGCCTACGACCTAACTCTGAACTCTTCCCCTTGGAATGGTCGAACGTGCAGCTAGAGAGCACCCCTGGCGCGCCACAGGGCTTTATGCACGTGACTCAGGGCAAGACCGATGCCGCAACCCGGAACCTTCCTTTGACGCCGCGCACGCGCGAAATGCTGCTTGCTAGGCGGCTACTGGTGAAGGGGTCGAAGTACGTTTTCCCTGGCCCTGGCAAGTCTGGGCATTTGACCACGATTCAGCATGCGCACGAGAAAGCGATCCGCGATGCTGGATTGCAGGGCTTTGAGTTCTACTGCTGGCGTCACACATTCGGAACTCGCTGTGCCGAAAGCGGAATGGATAAGTTCACCTTGGCCCGCCTGATGGGGCACAGTTCGCCTCGCGTGGCGGAGCGCTACTACATCCACGTGACCGAACCGCACGTGATGACGGGTTTCGAGCGATTCCTGAACTACCATGCGGCGAAACTGGTGGATGCCATTCCGAAGCAAACGGAGAGGGTGCAGTAGGGTGAAATTTTCAAGAACGGGGCACAATTTGAGGCACAGTTTCCGAGCGGATGTATGTAACATGCTGAAAGTACAAGGCACGCTAGTAGATTCTCAATCTTCAAACCCGGGTTCGATTCCCGGTAGCGCTACCAGCTATCTCCTGCCGTTTCCCCTTCGATGCAGATCAGTCGGGTAGAGCGACCAGGCCCCATGGTCCGTCGCCGACCTTAACCTTCTTCGTCACGCTCAGGCTTCCAAGATTCACCACCGAGACATCATTCGACGGACCGTTTGCGCTGAACAGCGTCTTGCCATCGGGAGAGAGGGCGATACCCCAGGGGCGTTCGCCGATTTCAAACGATGCGGTGATCTTGTTGGTGGCGGTATTGATCACGAAGAGCTTATGTCCCCGACCGGTGCTTACGTAGAGCGTTGCGCCATCGGGTGAGAGCAATACGGTCATTGGCTTGATGACGCCGCGTTCTCCCAGCGAGATGGTTTGAATGGCCTCATTCTTCGCGGTATCGACTACGGTGACGGCGGCGTCATTTTCGGCGCTGACGTAGGCGCGGGAGCCGTCGGGTAGAAACGCCACCGAACGGGGACGGCGTCCCACGGGGATGGTCTTGACCAGCGTGGCAGTTGCGACATCGATCGCCGAGATGGTTCCCTTGTTCTCGGAAGTCACATAGACGACCTTGCCGTTTGGACTCACCTTTACGCCCTCAGGCTCTTCTCCCACGGGAACGGTTTTGGTGACCTTGCCGGTGGCGACATCGACGAAGCTGGCCTTAGCGTCGTCCTCGTTCGAGACGATGATGGTGCGGCCATCTTTTGTGAGGTCGAAGTTTTCCGGGTCGGAGCCGCACTGGATGATGCGAACGAGCTTGTTCTGCTGAACATCGAAGACGCCGATACCGTCGGCGGTCTTGTCTGCTGGGGGGAGTTTGCTCTCATCCACGCCCGGGCCGGCGAGCGGCGAACCGCTCAGGGTGATGTAGAGGAAATGGTGATCGGGGCTGGCGTGGATGCCGCGGGGGCGTTTCCCCAAGGGCACGGTGGCGATCACCTGGAGAGTGGAAGCGTCGATCTCACTGAGATCGCCAGATCGTTCATTGGTTACATAGATGCGGAGGTGGGATGAATCAGCGGTTTTTTGGGAAGGGCTGGCGATTGCGGAAACGATGACGAAGACGCAAATCGCCAGCCACAGAGGTCTTGATTTCAACATACCCTATTTGAACATATTTCTAAACCGCAGCTCCATTGCTTATGGATTCACGATCTGCCAGACCGTTCCGCAAAACAAATCGCAGCCGGTCACGCCGCCGTTTATAGCAGTGCCGTAGAGAGTGCCCGTGTTGGGGTCTCGGGTGATGGTGCCTGTCGGGAAGCCGCCGACCGTTGCATAGGTGAACTGGAATAAGGTCGATTCCGTCCACGCACCGCCCAGCACGGTTGGGGGCAACAACTTGAAGACCGATCCGTCGCCGGTGGTCTTTCCATTTTGACTGCTCGTGGTGCCGTACAGTGCACCATTGGTGGGATTCCAGGTCAGTCCCCCCACCGGATGTGATCCGCTGGCCTTGCTGAAGATGTAAAGGATGGTTTGGGTCCACGTAGCTCTCGCGGGTGTAAGTTTATAGACGACGCCATCGTCGTTCCCGGAGCCTCCGTCATTCGTAACGCCATAGAGGTTTCCACTGCTGTCGAACAGCAGGCTGCCAGACGGAGTGCTTCCGGATCTGGAGCCGGCCTTGAAGGAAAACAGGAGCGATTCAGTCGCCAACAGACCATTGCTGGCAGGGACGAATTTGTACACCGTTCCGTTGTTGAAAGTACCGCCCAGAGAAGTAACCCCGTAGAGAGCTCCGGAAGAGTCGATCGTGAGGGGGCCGTTCGGGGTGCTGGCGTCCGCCAGATCGCCAAACGAATACAGCACGCTTTCGGTATAGGTTCCGCCGGTTGCAGGCGCAAGTTGGTAGAGCACTCCGCTGTCCCAGGTACCGCCGCGTACGGTAACGCCGTAGAGAACTCCTTGCGCATTCATAGCAAGGGTCGCGGCAGCCGGGAGACGCCCGTCCGAGTTGTTTCCGGTGAAGGCGTAAAGCGCCTGCTCGGTCCACGCGCCGCCCGACGTAGCAGGCGGGATGAGCTTGTAAACCACTCCGCAGCTGCAGACCGGGTCGCCGCCGGAATAGGTGGTGCCGTAAAAGGCTCCGGTGCTGTCCATGATGAGATCTGAAACCGGGACGTATCCGCCGCTTCCATAGGGGACGAAGTTGTATAGAGTCGTCAGTGTCCAGGCTCCGCCGGACACTGCTGGAGGGGCCATTTTAAACGCGGTTCCGACTCCGTAGGTACCGCCGGCCCTGGTGGTGCCGTACAGATTTCCCGCCGAATCTTCAAGGAGAGCGCCCTGGGGCCAGAAGCTAGTGGTCTCTTTGAAAGTGTAAAGTGTGCTTTCGGTCTGTGCGCTCGCCAGTACGCTGAGCGCAAGAGTCATCACTAACAGGGCATTCTTGACAGTAATTATCCGAAAACACATAGAGCCTCCTTAGAGCGGTGCCGGGTTTCTTGCCGGCGAGTACTACCGACTTGCTTATTACTTACGACCGAAGTTGCACTCAGCTTCTATCGGGCCGGCGTGTGTGCCGCGGGGGCGATTTCCGAGGCACAGCGGCAAACCTTGAGAGAGTGGAGGAGTGAATCTCAGTGAGGTTGCCCGATCCACTCTAAACCTGAAGATGTGGATTTGCGATGAGCCCCAGTTCTCTTGGATAAGGCCGGCAACTGCGGATGTTAGACGACGACGCAGATTGCCAGCCCCTCACATTTTCTTCGACTTACCAATCCGAACAGATCCGAGCCGTACCGCCATTGCCTACGGATTCGCGACCTGCCAGATCGTTCCACAAAACAAATCGCAGCCGGTCACGCCGCCGTTGATAGCTGTGCCGTAGAGAGTTCCAGTCTTGGAGTCTCTTAAGACGGTGCCTGTGGGGTAACCGCCGCTGACGGCGTAGGTGAACTCGAATAACGTCGATTCCGTCCACGCGCCGCCCTTGACCGTCGGAGGAGCTAGCTTGTAGATCGATCCGTCGCCCGAGGTCAGTCCATTTTGGCTGCTGGTCGTGCCGTACAGATTGTTATTTGTATGGTTCCACGTGAGTCCCGCCACCGGAGCGGATCCACTCTTTTTGCTGAAAACGTACAGGATGGTTTCAGTCCAAGTCGGGTTAGCCGGCGCGAGCGAATACACAACTCCGTCATCGTCCGCGGAGCCACCGGCATTGGTAACACCATAGATGTTGCCGCCGATATCGAAGACCACGTTACCGATCGGATTGCTTCCGGTTGTAGTAGAACCGCCGAAGGAAAAGAGGAGAGACTCGGTCGCCAAGTGACCAGTGCTGGCAGGCACGAACTTGTACACGGCTCCCTGGTCGAAGGCGCCGCCCGATGACGTCACGCCGTACAGAGATCCGGCAGAGTCCAGAGCAATCGGACCACTGGGCGTGCTGGCGTCACCGACATCGCCGAAGGAATACAGGGCGCTTTCGGTGTAGCTGACACCGTTCTTGGTCGTAAGTTGATAGATCACGCCACTGTCCCAAGTTCCGCCCCGTAACGTTACGCCGTAGAGTGTTCCTAGTTTTGTCAGGGCAAGAGCTGCCGTCGCCGGAAGACGCCCGTCCGCCTGGCCCTTGAAGGTGTAGAGCGCCTTCTCGCTCCACGCGCCGCCCTGTACGGTGGGAGGGGTCAGCTTATAGACTCCTCCGCAGTTACAGACCGGGTCGCCGCCGGAAAAGAAAGTCCCGTAAAAAGCACCGGCCTGGTCCCGGACGAGATCTGAAATCGGGACGTATCCACCGCCTCCATAGGGAACGAAGTTGTACAGAGTCGTCAGTGTCCAAGCCCCACCGGAGACCGCTGGAGGGGACAATTCAAATACCGTTCCGACTCCGTAGGTGCCGCCGGCCCTGGTGGTGCCGAACAGATTTCCCGAAGCGTCTTCGATCAGAGAACCTTGTGGCCAGAAGCTAGTCTGCTCGGTGAAAGTGTAAAGTGTGCTCTCGGTTGCTGCGTTCGCCAGTGCGCTGAGCGCAAGCGTCATGATCAACAGGGCGTTTTTGAAAGTAAACATCCGAAAACACATATCAGTCTCCTTGAACGCCGGCTTACTGCCGGAAAAAATCAGGTTTGCACGGACTCATTTGTCAATTACGACTGAAAATCGAAGCCGCTCAGGTTCTGCTATTTTTGCCCGCAAGGACACAAGCCGTAGACGTCGAGTTCCGTCGACGTCCCCACGTAGACCTTACCGTTGGCAACCATCGGAACCTGAAACTTAACTGCAGGACCAGTGGTATCGCGCCCTGATGCCGCTTGCGCAGAGTTGTACAACTCAGAAAGAGTGTTAGCGTCAAAGGCGTGAAGCACAAAGGGCTTCATCGCTGGCTGATGGTCGGGATCGTCCAGGTATTCCAGTGCCCAAACAATACCGGCGGAGGTTCCATTGGCTGAGACCACGGGCGAGGTTCCCTCTTCAAAAACCATGCTGGTCTGCATGACACCGGAGTTGCTTACTCCCGCGGAGGACACGGTGAATGCACGCAGATTGTCGCCGTTTCCGCCACTGTAGATGTATTGCTTCGTCGGGCTGGCCCAGTAGGCGGGAGATTGTTCCGCCCCGCCGTTCGGAGCTGTGGGCAGCGATAGCTGACCGCCCACGTGCCCCATGTTGTCCCGGTTGATGACATATCCAGTGAACACGGGGTCACAGGTTTTAACCGATTTTCCCATGGTGAAGATGAGATTCGGAGTAGGACCGCCCTGCGGGGGCAGAATCAACGGTCCTGATGATCCGTAATCCAGACCGTGGGCGTAGCGGCACGCCTGATCACTCGTAGTGAAGTAGTCCGCGGGCACCAGCGTGTAAGTCCCCGTCGAGGAATTCAACGTCAGAACCAGCTTGACTAAGCTGTCGCCCCAGTTTTGAACTCCGTCGAAAAGGCCATCGCCTGTTATCGCGTAAATGTTACCGCTCGTATCCGCGACTACTGCTGCGCCAGCGCCCCAGATTCCGCCGTGGCCTTCGCCCGGAATGCCTGGAGTCTTGATGGGGGCGTGGCCTTGACTGTCCGTATAAAATGCGGCCAAGAGCTGCAAACTCGTGGGGTCATAAGCCAAGGCCCACCCGGAATCTCCCGAGAAGCCGATCACGAGCACTCCCTGCGGAAACCCGGCCTGGGGTACCAGCAGCAGGCCGGGCCGGCTCTGCTGATGGTGCGGTCCAAAAATCACTGAGTTCCCGGTAAGGGCACATCCGGCATTTCCAGTGGCCGAGCAAATCGTTGCCGGACTGCCGGTCTTTTCCGCGCCGCTGGTGATGTCGAGAGCGTGCAGGCGGACCACCCAGGAGACTGTGCTGCCAGTCGTTTCCTGGGTTCGCACTACAACGTAGAGCGTGTTCGTAGCCAAGTTAATCACCGGCGTTGAAGTGATGCCGACAATCGGAAACAACTGACAGATGCCGGCTCCTTGCGCGCATGGGACAGGCGCTACGCTCGGAGGATTCAAGAAGGCCACATGCCAGAGTGGGCTCGGATTTGAAGCGGCACTGTCGGCGTCAAATGCATAGACGCTGTCGTACTCCGTAGCCACGAAAACCACGTTATGGACACCACCTTGAGCCATGGTGAGGTTCTGCACGTAGAGTGGCTCGGCATAGATCTGGCCATCCACGGGATAGCTGAAAAGCTTGCCGAACGAACCGGAGTTCACGTTCGTCGGGGTCAGGATGGTCTCCTGTAAATTTTGACCCGTATGTTGGTTGTCATTTTGACGAGTCAAGACATTCACAGTTCCAGTCGGCGCTTTCTGAGTGAAGGCGAACGTGGACAGAAGAACGAGGGCAAGGGTCAGCATGCGATACATCATGGACCTCCAAAAAAGTTTTTCCGACCGCGCGGGGAGGGAGGTGATTGAGCTGCTTTAGAACCTGAGTTACCGGCAAGGTCGACCGGAGGTCAATGATATCAACGAGGGAAGTTTTGACAAGGATGAAAAAACTTGCACAGTCCCCCCGCCCAATATCTCTAGTTCATCTTGCAAGTTCTTGCATGGTCGAGGCATCGGAGCTGCCGGTTCGTGTGTGTGCATGGAAAATGCGGAATGAAGTCTCATACGAGACCCGGTGCAGGGATAATCGAAGTCACGGGTCGTTTTCCGTGCTCGTCCACGGGGCCCTTGGCCTGCACCACATTCGCATCCTTTCCGCTAAGGGCTTAATCTAAGTTGGGAAAACCTATCTCGTGAGGATACTTATGCATTTGGGCACCAGCAGGATGGTCTCGACAGTTCTCTTGGCTCTTCTTTCCGTTGCGCCTGTGCAAGCGGTCGACAAACCCTTTCATGACGCGCCGGCCTCGGCAAAAGCTCAGAAAAATCCGTATGCGGGGCAGCAGGCCGCGGCGGATGCCGGGAAGCAACTCTATGCGCGGAACTGCCTGGCGTGTCACGGAAAGACGGGGCAGGGCACGGGCAACGTGCCTTCTCTGGTGGATGGCAAGCTGAAGGGGGTGACCTCGGGCGAGGTCTTCTGGTTCGTTACCAAAGGGGACAAGGATAACGGGATGCCATCCTGGGCGTCTCTGCCGGAGCAGAAGCGATGGCAGATTGTGACGTATGTGGAATCGATGGCGTCAGGCAAGCCAGCCGCTGGTCCAACTTCAGCTCCAACGCCGGAGGTGAGCGGCGTGAAGGTGAAGGGTGCGCCTCCGAATGCGCCATTTACAGATTTCCGCTATGAGAAGCCAGGAACGACTCGCAAGATCACGGTGAAAGATCTTCCGCAACCGTATGCGACCGATTCGGCGCAGAACGGTGCCGAATTGGTGGCGCGTCCGGACAACGCGTGGCCGGTGGCGCCCGCCGGGTTCAAGGTGGAACTCTTCGCAGCGGGTCTCGACAATCCGCGATGGCTGCGGACTGCTCCCAATGGCGACATCTTCCTGGCGGAGAGCGATCCAGGGCGGATTCGCGTGTTCCGCGGCATGACCAGCGACGGCAAGCCGGAACAGATGCAGGTTTTCTCGAGCGGTCTGAAGCGGCCTTATGGGATTGCATTTTATCCGCCGGGGCCGGATCCGCAATGGGTCTATGTGGGCAACACCAACGAGGTGATTCGCTTTCCCTATCACAATGGAGATTTGAAGGCGAGCGGTGAATCGCAGCACATTGCCGATGTGCCCACGGGCGGGCATTGGACGCGCGCTGTCGAATTTTCCCCCGATGGCAAGAAGATGTTTGTGGGAGTTGGCTCCGCTTCGAATGACGACGATGTCGATACCCACCCGGGTGAGAAAGACCGCGCCGACATTCTGGTTTGTGATCCTGCGAATTGCCAACTGCAGGTGTATGCCTACGGGATTCGCAATGCCGGGGGCGGGATCGCGGTGAATCCGCAGACGGGCGAGCTGTGGTGCTCGGTCAACGAACGCGACGCGCTCGGTGACAACCTGGTGCCCGACTACATCACGCACGTCGAGGAAGGCGGATTCTATGGCTGGCCCTGGTGGTACATCGGGGCGCATCAGGATCCGCGGCAGCAGGGAAAGCACCCGGAGTTGAAAGATAAGGCGATTGTTCCCGATGTGCTGCTGCAGCCTCACAATGCCTCGCTGGAATTGACGTTCTATGGGGCAGACAAATTTCCCGCGGAATATCGGGGAGATATCTTTGCGTCGGAACATGGGTCGTGGAACAAGGCCACGCGTGTGGGCTATGAAGTGATTCGCGTACCACTGCATCAGACTGGGCACGCCACGGGCGAGTATCAGGATTTCCTCACCGGATTCGTGTTGCCGGACGGGCATGTGTGGGGGCGTCCGGTGGGGATTACGGTGGCGCCGGACGGCTCGCTGCTGGTGAGCGACGATGGTTCGAACTCGATTTGGAGAGTCAGCTACACGGGGAAGTGAAGCGCCGGTTTTTTCACCACGGAGACACGGAGGCACGGAGAAATTGTTGTTTTCTTAATTGTGGATTGAATCCGTGAAGATCCGTGAGAATCCGTGGCTAAGATCTTCTCCGTGCCTCCGTGGTGAAAAGCATTAGTGAAAGTCGTGCGAGACGGTCTCAGCTTTGGTGACGAACAGCGGCAGCACGCGTTCGGCTCGGACTGAGATGACGTTGTCCTGATTCTGCAAAATGCCTTCGATGGCGAGGAATCGCTCGCTGGCCAGTAGCAGGCGATTCTGATGAAACAAATCGGGCGTAATGATGGCGTTGGCGACTCCGGTTTCATCTTCCAGGCTGAGAAAAACGAATCCCTTGGCGGTTCCCGGACGCTGGCGGGTGATGACGCAGCCTCCAATGCGGAGGCGCTTGCCGCTCGGTATGTCGCGCAGTTCGCTGGCGCGGCGAATCCCCATGGCATTGAGCCAGGCGCGGCGGTAGGCCATGGGATGCGGGCCTACGGTCAATCCGGTGCCATGGAAGTCGGCGACCAGGCGCTCTTCGTGGTTCATGGGCTCAAGCGGTGATGGGGAATCCGGTTCTGACTGTTGTTCGAGCAGCGGACCGGAGCCGCGGACGGCACGCTCCACCTGCCAGAGCGCGTCGCGGCGGTGGAGCTTATTTTCACCACGGAGCCATCCTTCGGCTACGCTTAGGGCAGGCTCTGGCACGGAGGAATTGTTGATTGTTGATTTTTGATTGTTGATTGAATCCGTGAGAATCCGTGAAAATCCGTGGCCGTTTGTTTTGTTGTTCTCTGTGCCTCGGTGTCTCCGTGGTGAATCCCCGATTGCATTCAACGCGCCGATTTCCGCAAGCGTGGTGAGTTCGTCTTTGCGTAGTTCGGGGACGCGGCGGGTGAGATCGTGAATGGATGCGAAGGCGGCGCACATGCGCTCTCTCACCAGCGCCTGAGCCGCTTCTTCGCGCAGCCCGCGGACATAGCGCAGGCCCATGCGGACCGTAATATTCTTTCGCCCCTCCGGAACTGGATTCCCTGTTGCTTCCGTTTCCCCACGGCTTACGCCGTGGGCTGCATTCTGGCGCCGCTCCGCGGCTGAGTTTCGAACATCACTTTGGCCAACGACTAACGACCATCGACCATCGACTTCACTGGCAACTGGCAACTGGCCGCTGGCAACTGTTTCCAGCGTGCACCTCCACTCTGACCGCGTCACGTCCACGGGCAGCAGCTTCAGGCCGTGGCGCTGCGCGTCTTTGACGATGGTGGCGGGAGAATAAAATCCCATGGGCTGGTTGTTGAGCAGAGCGGCGGTGAACGCGGCCAGGTAATGGCACTTCAGATAGGCGCTGGCATAGGCGATGAGCGCGAAGCTGGCGGCGTGCGATTCGGGAAATCCGTAGAGCGCGAAGGAAGTGATGGAGAGAATAATTTCTTCCTGCGCTTTCGCCGGGATACCGTTGTGCGTCATGCCGGCGCGCAGTTTGGCTTCGATTTCGCGCATGCGCGCCTGCGAGCGCTTGAAGCCCATGGCGCGGCGCAGTTCTTCCGCCTCGCCCCCGGTAAAGTTAGCCGCGATCATGGCCAGCCGCAGCAGTTGTTCCTGAAAGAGCGGGACGCCGAGTGTACGCTTGAGCACGGGTTCGAGCGAGGGGTGTGGATACGTGACTTCTTCGCGCCCCTGGCGGCGTTGTAAAAACGGATTCACCATCTGGCCGACGATCGGGCCGGGACGGATGATCGCCACCTGCACCACGATGTCGTAGAAGCGCTGCGGACGCAGGCGGGGCAGGCACGACATTTGCGCGCGGCTTTCTACCTGAAAGAGACCGACGGTGTCGGCCTGCTGCAGCGCGGAATACACCTGCGAATCGTCCTGCGGAAGGTGCGCCAGTTCGACTTCCTCGTGATAGTGGTCGCGGATGAGTTCGATGGAATCTTTGAGCACGGCCATCATGCCGAGGCCGAGCAAGTCCACTTTGATGATGCCCATGTCGGCGCAATCTTCTTTGTCCCATTGCACGACCACGCGGCCGGGCATGGAAGCGGGTTCGAGCGGGACCACGGAGTCGAGTTGTCCCTGGCAGATGACCATGCCGCCCGAGTGCTGGCCGAGATGGCGTGGCATGTCCTGGACGGCAAGGCACAGTTCGTAGTATTTGCGCAGGCGAGGATGTTTTAAGTCGAGTCCGGCATCGCGAAAGCGGCGGTCGAGGGCATCGTTTTCATCGCGGAATTCCCAGGTGGCGACGGCGGCAGAAATTTTCTTGAGCGTTTCCGGATCGAATCCCAGAGCTTTGCCCATTTCGCGCGCGGCCATGCGGTTGCGATACGTGATGACGTTGGCGGTCATGGCGGCGCCGCGCTCGCCGTAACGCTGGTAGACATACTGAATAACTTTTTCGCGTTCGTCGCCGCTGGGGAGATCGAGATCGATGTCGGGCCACTCGCCGCGTTCTTCGGAAAGAAAGCGCTCGAAGAGCAGTTCCATGCCGACGGGATCGAC
>JADGNP010000560.1 GCA_017883425.1 Candidatus Sulfotelmatobacter sp.
GGGCGAGCGTTGGCCGCGCGTCTACGTCACACGAAAGCTGCGCAAGGACGGCAGCGCTTACTACGGTCCGTACTTCCCTGCCAACCTCGCCTACCGCATCGTCGATCTGATTCACCGCAATTTTCTGATTCCTTCGTGCAAGGTCGACCTCACGCGTTTCCATCCGCGCCCGTGCCTGCAGTACTACATCAAGCGCTGCCTGGGCCCGTGTGTGCAGGATTTGACCTCGCCGGACGTTTACCAGGAGGCGGTACGCGATGCGAAGCTGTTTCTGGAAGGACGGCCGACGGATCTGCGCCGTTCGCTGCACGCGCGCATGGAGCAGGCTGCGGCCGAGCAGGAATATGAGCGCGCGGCGAGGTATCGCGATCTCATTTCGACGGTTGAGCAGTTGCAGGAGCGCCAGCGCCTCGCCGCCGCCGAAGGCGACGATGCCGACGTGTTCGGCTATCACTTCGAAAATGGCATGCTGGCGGTGAACCTGTTCCACATGCGCGGGGGAAAGATGGTCGACCGCCGGGAGTTCTTCTGGGAAGATCTGCCGGAGTTTGCCTCGGATGCAGTTGACACCACAGACCATGTGGAGACGGGCGCCCCTGCCCGTCCGGGCGAGGAAAGCTCGCCAGCGCGTTTGGCGGGAAGCGCGCAAACTCCCGGCGACGAAGCCAGCCGAGCTTCGCTCGGCATGGACGGCCGGGGGCGGCCGTCCCCACACGAACCAGGGCACGCTCAGCAATCGCTTCATCCCGGCGAGTTCTTCTCCGCCTTGGTGAAGCAGCTCTACATCGGGCAGCCCTATGTTCCGGGCAACCTCTACGTTCCGGTCGACTTTGAGGACCGCGAAGCGCTGGAGGATCTGCTCTCCGAGCAACCCGCGGGCGAGAACTCCCGCGCCACACGGGTCCACATTCTCGTTCCACAGCGTGGCGACAAGCGCTCACTCATCGACCTCGCGGGGAACAATGCCAAGCAGTCGTACGACCAGCGTTTCCGCGTTCTTAAACCGAACGCGCAGAAGATTCAGGAAGAGTTGCAGGACGCGCTCAGCCTGCCGGATCTGCCGAAGCGGATCGAATGCTTCGACATTTCGCATATCCAGGGCGCGGAGACGGTCGCCTCGATGGTGGTGTGGGAAGACGGCAAGATGAAGAAGTCGGATTACCGCAAGTTCATCATTCGCACCGTGGAAGGCGTGGACGATTTCGCATCGATGCGCGAGGTGGTGACCCGGCGCTACAAGCGTTTACAGGACGAAGCGAAGCCGATGCCCAGCCTGGTGCTGATCGACGGCGGCCTCGGTCAACTGCACGCCGCTGCGGAGGCGCTCGATGCGCTGGAAATTATCAACCAGCCGCTGGCTGCCATCGCCAAGCGGGAGGAGATCTTATACGTCCACGGGCAGGAGAAAGACCCGATCGCGCTGGATCATCACTCGCCGGTGCTGCACCTGATTCAACTCATTCGCGATGAGGCCCACCGGTTTGCCGTGACGTTCCACCGCAAACGGCGGCAGATGCGCGACCGGTCCACCGAATTGCTGGAAATCCCCGGCGTGGGCGCGAGCACAACGCGGCGACTGCTGGAACACTTTGGCAGCGTGCAGGCGGTGAAGCAGGCGGATCCGGCGGCATTGTCCGCGGTCGTAACCCGAACGCAGGCGGAAGCGATCAAGAATCACTTTCTGAAATAGACGCTTTTCTTCGCGCTCTTCGCGGCAGTTCTTGGCGTTCTTTGCGGTTACAGGCTTCGTTCTGTCCGCAGGGAAGAGCTTTTAACCGCAGAGTTCGCTGAGAACTGCCGCGGAGAGCGCAGAGAAAACCTTCTTATTTCGGTTGCGGGCTGGCATTGCCCATGTCGAGGACTATCTTCCAGCTTCCGTCTTTCTGCTGCTTCCAGATGCTGGTGTACTTGCCGTACTCGACGACCAGCTTACCTTCTTTGTCTTTCGAGTGGAATTCGTAATTTCCGTAGGTGTAGCCAAGATCGCCGGACGCCGAAATATCGGCCCCGACAGGCGTCCAGATGAGGCGATTGTTCTTGTCGTCGAGAAACCCCATGCCTTTGGCGATCTCCGGTTTGCCTTGGATCAAGGGACCTCCGTTCGGGACTTCGACGGAGTCGTCTGCGTAATACGACATGTATCCCTGCGAGCCTTTGTCGGCAGCGGCTTTCATGAACTCGCCTTCGAGTTGCTTCAACATATCGGCAGTGGCTTTCGGCGAGGCTGAGACGGTCGGGCGGGCAATAGGCAGCGCAATCGTGGCGACAAGAAAAGCGACAACAAAAATTGGCAGAAATGATTTCATGCAGCCTCCGTAGAGTGGCGCGCTTATTCTACTCCGCAAGACCGGGACAACCACAGAGGACACTGAGGACACAGAGAGACAACGGGCGATCTAGCTTCTTTGTGTTGTTACCTCTGTGTCCCCTGTGTCCTCTGTGGTTAAGATTCGAAAGCCTTTGCTACACTAGCGGACATCCCAAATGACGCGAATCTTTGCATCTCTTCTAACCGTTGCCGCAATCGGAATTGGCGTTCTGCGCACCGTTTCCGCGCAGACCTCGAGCCCGCCTGACATGGCTACGCCGCAGGAAAAGCATCTGCGCAACGTGCACCAGTTGACGTTTGGCGGGCAGAATGCCGAGGCCTATTTTTCCGCCGATGGCAAGAAGCTGATCTTCCAATCGTCGCATGGTGACGTGAAGTGCGACCAGATTTTCGAGATGAATATTGACGGCAGCGACCAGCACATGGTCTCGACCGGCAAGGGACGCACCACCTGCAGCTTTTTCTATCCCGACGGCAAGAAGATTCTCTATGCGTCGACCCACCTGGCGAGCCCGGAATGCCCGCCGCGACCCGATTTTTCGAAGGGCTATGTGTGGGCGGTGTATTCCGGCTATGACATCTTCACCGCAAATCCTGACGGATCGAATCTGAAGCAACTGACCAAAACCCCCGGCTATGACGCTGAGGCAACCATCTCGCTCGACGGCAAGAAGATTGTGTTCACTTCCATGCGCCATGGCGATCTCGACATTTATTCGATGGACGCCGACGGCACGCACGTCAAACAACTCACGCACGAACTGGGATACGACGGCGGCCCGACCTTCTCGCCCGACCGCAAGTCGATTGTGTTCCGGGCCTACCATCCCCAGACGGAGAAGGAACTTTCCGACTACAAAGAATTGCTGGCGCGGAACCTGATCCGTCCGACATCGCTCGAAATCTGGACCATGAAAGCCGATGGCAGCGGCAAGCGGCAGATCACGAAGCTGGGCGCGGCGAGTTTTGGTCCAGCGTACACGGCCGATGGGAAGCGAATCATTTTTTCATCGAACAATGATCCGGAAACCCATGCCACGGGCGGCATGGGCAATTTTGAACTGTGGCTGATCAATCCCGACGGCAGCGGCCTCGAGCGCGTTACCTACAGCGACGGGTTCGACGGCTTCCCGATGTTCTCCCCGGACGGGAAGAAGTTGGTGTGGGCGTCGAACCGCAATGCCAAGGCGCCGCACGAGACGAATATTTTTATTGGGGATTGGGTGCCGTGACGTAGCGCCGCCACCTTGCCGGCTGAGGCAGCAGCGCTACTGTTTCAAATCTCTTCCTCTGTTGGCCAGCCAAGCAACGGTTGCAATCATTCCACACCAACCTAGCAGCCGCACCGCGGCCGCGATCTGCGTGTCGTGGTTGAGGACG
>JADGNP010000561.1 GCA_017883425.1 Candidatus Sulfotelmatobacter sp.
GACCCCTGCAGCAGATTCCGCAGCACCGCCACCTCCGCCGCAATGCCCGCGTGCAGCGCAGGATCCACATCCGGCACGAACAGAGGAGAATGGTTCGAAGGTAGATGGATCCCGGACGCCTTGGCCTGCGCGTACTTCTCGGGGTCGGCCCCGCCCAGGCTGAAATAGAATCCCGGGACGCCCTGCTCGATGAAGTACGAGAAATCTTCCGAGGGCGCGATCGGTCCTTCCGTGATTACATTCTTCTTGCCTAGTGCCGCTTCCAGCGGCGCCCGCATGCGCTCGGCCAGTGCCGGATCGTTGTACACCGCGTCCGTACCTTCATAGCGCTCGACCAAGGGTTCGCGCGGCGCTCCGGCCGCCGCGGCTTCCGCCTTGGCGATGCGTGTGATCGCGGCCAGAATCGGTTTGCGCACATCCTGCTTGTACGTCCGCACCGTCAGCCCCATTTCCGCGTGGTCGGGGATGATGTTGTTCTTGGTCCCCGCCTGGATGTAGCCGACTGTCACCACGGCCATTTCGCCGGGCTTGACTTCGCGGGACACAATGGTCTGCAACGCGAGAATGGTCCGGGCCGCGATCACGATGGGATCGACGGTCGTGTGCGGCGCGGCGCCATGCCCGCCCTTGCCGTAAATCGTGATGCGCACGGAATCCGAATTCGTGTTGTAGATGCCGGGAGTGATCGATGCCATCCCTGCGGGCAGTTCGTTGCCGACATGCAAAGCGACGGCCACGTCGGGCTTGGGGAAACGCGTGAACAAGCCGTCGCGGATCATTCCTTCTGCCCCGCCGATGGTCTCCTCGGCAGGCTGGCCAATCAGCATGAGCGTCCCATGCCAGGTATTCTTGCTGTGCGCCATGATCTCGGCGGTGCCTAGAATGGCCGCCATGTGCAGATCGTGTCCGCAGGCGTGCATCACCGGAACGTCGCGTCCGGCGTCGTCTTTCGCGTGCACCTTGCTGGCGTAGGGAAGGCCGGTCTTTTCTTCCACGGGAAGCGCATCCAGTTCGGTGCGCAGCATGATGGTTGGGCCAGGTCCGTTCTTGAGGATGGCGACCACCCCCGTGCCGCCCACGTGCTCGGTCACGTCATACCCGGCGCTGCGCAAGCGCGCGGCCAGCTTCGCCGCGGTTTGCGTTTCATGCGCCGAAAGTTCGGGATTCTGGTGCAGATCAAGGTAGAGCGCGTGCGCGTCGGGATAGACGCTTTCCACTTCTTTGGAAGACGGAGCCTGCGCACAGGCAACGGCGCTAAGCAAGGCCAACAGGAAGAGTTTGGACCAGGTCATGGACCCGGATCATACCTGCCCGTTCGGAGGTCTGCAAACTCCTCCGCACAAGATTATTTTGCTGCAACAACTTCCAGATTGAGAGCATCCTAATTTGGTAGGCAGTTGAATTCTCCGCTTGCCTTATTTCCACGGGGTGTACAATCGGCTTAGGAAGCACTTGGTTGCGCACTTCGTTAGCAAGGCCGAGGCGCTCATGAACGTTCACGTCAGCTACCGTCTTCATAAAATTCCAGCCGTAGAAAAAGACATCCAACATCAGATCGAAAAACTGCAGAAACGTCTGCAGGTTTTCCGTCCCGAACTCATCCACCTGAAGGGAGTGGTGGAGGAAATCTCGCCCCGCGAGGGCACCAGCGTTTCCCTGAATTTGCGCTTGCCGTCGGGCCAGATGGCGGTGCAGGCCTCGGCTCCGACCGCTGCAGCCGCGGTGAAGAGTGCGTTTGAGGATCTGCTGCAGCAGGTCAACAAGCACAAGGAAATCCTGCGCGCGTCGCACAAGTGGCAGCGCGGAAAGCGCGGGGACAGCGCCCGGCCTGGTACCACGATGCCGGAAGTCCCATTCGAGCAGACGCTGGCAGCCGTATTTCCGCCAACCATTTCTGCCGATGATGTTCGCTCTTACGTGAACGTCAATTTGTCGCGCCTCGAGCGCTTTGTCGAACGCGAGATCTACTTCCGCGAGGCGCAGGAGTCCATTGCGCCGGACAGCGTCTCGAAGGAAGAAGTGATTGATGAGACCATCGCCGCCGCCCTGGGCGACGGTCAGGAGAAGCCGGAGCGCCTGGCCCTCGAGCCTTGGCTCTACCGGCTGGCACTGCGAGCTTTGGACGAACTCTCGCGCACCGACGAGAGCAACGGCCACGCCAGACCTTTGGAAGACTCGGCGCGCCAGCGCAACGTGAAGGCCAGCGACGAACCGGAACTGCAATTTCACCAGCCCGACGAATCCATCACCGGCGCGACGGTGATCGCCGATGCCCGCGTGTCCACGCCGGAGCAGATCATGGCGTCTGACGAACTATTGCGCCTGATTGCGTCTGCGCTGCGCGATCTGGGCTCTGGCCCCCGCGAGGCCTTCATTCTGCATGCCATCGAAGGCTTCAGCTTCGATGAGATTGCGGCGATTACCGGTCTCCCGGTCGAGCGGGTACTCGCCTTCGTTTCTGCCGCCCGCGACCACCTGCGCAAAGAGCCGGGGCTGGCCCAGCAGTTTCAGGGCCGGTTCGCTCCGACCGGCGTCGCCTAAATCCAATCTCAATGTTCGGAGATCATCCATGACTATTACTCGAGAACAAATCCGAGAGTTAGCTGATTTTCAGGATGACAAATCCTGCGCCCTTAGTTTTTATTTCCAGCCCTCCGCGCCGCGCAACAAAGCTCACAAGGAAGACACAATTCTCATCAAGGACCTGGTGCGCGAAGCCCTGCGCAGCCTGGAGAGCAAAGGCAGCAAGGACTGCGCCCGCGCCGACATAGACCGCATCCTGCGACTGTCGGGCGAACTGCGCAGCAACGGAACCCACGGCAAGGCCGTGTTCGCCTGTTCCGCCCAAGACATCTGGCGCGAGTATGATTTGCCCGCCAACCTGGCGGGAACGCAGCTTTTCGTGGACCGCCATTTCCATCTCAAGCCGATTGCGCACCTTCTGGGCGCGTCCCCGCTGCTGGGTGTGGTGCTGGTCGACCGGCACCGGGCCCGCATCTTTGATCTTCGGCTTGGCGAGTTGACCGAGCGCGAAGACCTGTTCCATCCGGTGCCCCGCCGAGGCCGCAGCGACGGGTTTGCCGGCTATGACGGAGGACACGCCCAGCGCCGGGTGGAAGACGAGACTCGCCAGCACTTCAAGAATGTGGCTGAAGCGCTGAAGCTGTTGCTGGAAAAGGGTGTGTTTGAAAAATGGATTCTGGGCTGCCAGGATGCTCACCTCTCACTGCTGGAGCCGCAACTGCATTCCTATGTGAGTCAGGCGCTCATCGGCCGCTTCCATGCGGATGTGGGCCACACCACCCGAGACGAGATCCGCACCCACGCGCAGCAGATTGTGGAGCGGTGGCAAAGCGATCGCCGTCGCGACCTGGTCAGCCAGACGCTAGGCCAGGCGCGCAGCAACGGACGGGGCGTTACCGGACTGCGCCGCGTATTGCGCTCGCTGGAATTGGGAGAAGTGCAGACTCTGCTGCTGGGCGAAAACCTGCAGGCGCACGCGGTCGGATGTTCCGGATGCGGGCACATCGATGCCCATCTCGTCGGCGTCTGTCCGGCTTGCGGCCGGGCTACGCAGGAGATTGTCGATGTCGGTGAGGCGATTCTGCCTTGGGTGATTCGCCGCGACATCGAAACCTTCTACGTGAAAGATGATCCGGAGTTCGACAAGGTGGGCAACATTGCCGCGCTGCTGCGTTACCACTCGGA
>JADGNP010000562.1 GCA_017883425.1 Candidatus Sulfotelmatobacter sp.
CGGAAAGCAACTGCTGCATCGGCACCTTCACAAAGTTCGGATCGCCGTAATACTCGTCGCGATCTGCTAGCGCCAGTTTCTCCGCTTCAATCACCGTGTGGATGTAGCCCGCCGAATTGAAGCCCATCTTCTTCAGGTCGAAGCCTTCCAGCAGGCGCAGCGTCTGTGAGAGATAAGGACCCTGCGTCAACGGACCTGCCTTATATACCGTGTAGCCACGGTACGTGGTTTTGAGCGGATCCACCACGGGAGTTTTGTGTGCGGCCAAATCCGCCTTGCGAAGGAAACCGCCCTTTTCGATATACCAGGCTTCTAGAGCGTCGGCGATGTCGCCGCGATAGAAACGGTCAGAGACAGCTTGCAGTTTCTGCTGCCGCGTACCTTTCGCGGCCTTTTCGGACTCCACCAATTTGCGAAAGGTCACCGCCATATCCGCCTGCCAGTTCACACCGGTTTCGATCCTCTGCCCGCTGCCGGTGTCGATATACCAGCTCGGGCCGCCAGCGTCTAGAATGGCCAGCGTCGGCTGCACGACCTCTTCGAAGCTTTTGGTTCCGTAAAGTTTCAGTAGGGTGACGACCGCATCTAAGGTGCCAGGCACGGCGGCTGCCTTGACGTCACCGTCCGGGATTCCGTGTTCCATGTACCAGGCGATGGCTTTGGGGTCGCGAGGGGCCTCCCCTTGTCCCTCCAGCAGCTTCACGTTTTTCTGGTCGGCGCTGTAAACCAGAATGGGAACCTCTCCTCCGACGCAGAACGCGCCTACATAGGTTACGGACAGTGCGAGCAGAGTGGCGGCGCCTGCATCGGCGGCGTTTCCGCCCTGTTCCAGAATCTTGATGCCGGCCGCAGTGGCGGCAGGCTTGCCGGAAACAACCACGCCCTGGCTGCCGGCGGCGACACTCGGTCCCCGCGGGCTGACCGGCGTTTTGGTGGCCTGGGGCCAAGCGAAGGGCGCGAGTAAAAGGAGGGAAACGGATGATATCGAAATGATCTTGCGCATATGAGGTCAACTCCGTTGTAGTGGCCGGCATCCATTGCCCGGCATGTCATCAAGGCTATATCAACTCTCTTATTCGACGCTGCCTCGTCCGCCGTGGCCGGGCGCAGGAGAGCTGGAGCGCAAGAGCTCCCCGCCTCGGCGATCAGCCAGTTTTGGAGCTCTATGATTCCACGGGTGCTGTTATCTGGTCAGCCCCTCCCAAGCCGTGATGGATTCAAACCAGTTCAGACTCGATGACGCTAAACGATAACTGATGAGAACAGCCATAGCACTCACGACCGATTCGTCCTGAATGGTCGATTCCTTGGTTGTATGCATCTGGCTGGTTCGCTTACTGAATCCGCTCGTGGGTGAAGCGGTCACGTCCGGCCCAATAGGGACACTGGGGGCAAGAAGCTCCTTCCGGGTAGTCCGTGCCTTCTTCGTGCGGGCACCCGATAATCCGGTCGGCCACCACGGTGGAGCGGGGTGCGTAAGGCTTGAGGAAAGCCAGAACCTGCTCACCGATGGCGGGATCGTAGCGCACATCCAGGTCGCCCTCGGAGAACCAGCGGTTGAGAACCTCCGGCTCGTTACTTTCATTGAGAATCACGCTGACGGCGACCTTGGTGGCCAGTTTGTCGTTGGGTCCGTAGAAGGCCACGGTGGCAACGGGATAGCCGCGAAAAGCAGGGCGGACGTTCGTGTCCATCCACGATCGGGTGGGTGGTCCCTTCTTGCGGAATCCCTTCTTCCTCTTCACCAGTGCAATATACGCCGCGTTTCGCCCATTTGTCGAAAACGGTGATCGGCTTACCGTGAATGGCCATTTGCGAGATAGCGTCTAGCTTGCCGCGCCCAGGGCAGCCGCGTTTCGCCGTTCCCGGCGGTTGGTGCGGATGACGTGGAGCATGTACAGAACGACGGCCAGGTTGCCGACCAACAAAGCCCCGCGCACAGCGCTTAGACCACGCATGAGTTCGTGGACCTCAAGGGGCAGCAGCAGGGCACCGGAAACCAGGGCCACCCACTCGGCCCAGGTGCGTCCTTTCCACAAGCCATAGGCTTCGGTGAAGCGCAGGGCGGAATAGGCAAAGGCGATGCGGGCCGCCGCCCAGAGTCGCGCGTCGGTCACGCCGTCGGCAAAGTCGAGGAAGAGCTGGGCGGAACGGCGATCGGTACTTACATGGAAGAGGGCCAGGAGACTCTCTGCGTACAGCCAGACATCTTTGTGCACGAGGGCAAGCGCACACAATCCCATCAGCACCACAGAGACGCCTTTGAAGAATTCGAACATGGCGACGGCCCGGAGCACTTGCCGTTGGCGGCGGTGTGGATCAGGCTTGGTTCCGGGCTGGCGCATGCTTGCTGGCGATGACTCAAGGCAGGGTATCACGGGCGGGACCAAGGGCGAAGTTTGGATCTTTGGGACTCTCTCATTTTGGAGGCCTCATCCCGATCTCGGCGCAGTTCAGCTGGGGGAGGGATCTCGCATGGGAGTTGTCTAGAATGCGCCGCCGGTCTGCGCGCAAGATCCTTCACTGCGCCTGAAGAACGGCTCCGTTCAGGATGACGCCGCTAGAAACGGAGTGGTTGAAACTCCATCTGAACCTCCCGCCCGCTTCCAGTCGCGGATGCCCATTCTTACCTCGGTAACTGGAGAGGATGGAGGAAGGATGACACGATCAGGGTGGGAGATGAACCATGCGAAGAGTCGTCCTTTGTCTGTCTGTTGCGATGTTGTGGGCCGGCAGTTCGTGGGCTCAGCCAACCGAGGCCGCTCCACAAACTGCGCGGCAGGCGCTGCTGGAAATGTTTTTCAGCAAAACGCCGGGGACCTTGGTGAAACATCTGCCCATGACCACGCGCACGGCGCTGGAGAAGTCGGGGGCTCTGGCTTCCCTGCAGCCGTATTCGGTGATGGCGAGCCAACTGCAGACGCAAGGGCAAAATGTGCAGACGTTCGAGACCGGGTCGGTGCTGCTGTCTGGGGAAGATCCAAAAACGGGGCAGAAGGTCGAAATCACGGTGGAGAATGACGCGCTGCGAGGCGATCAGGACGACATCGAATTATCGTTTCAGGTCTACAAGAACGGGCAGGCACAACGGACGCCGTTCATGCCACAGGTGACATTCTCGATGAAGCAGGAAGCGCAAATCTGGACGCTGAATGAGATTTCCGTCACGATTCACCTGCCCCTGGCGGACCCGGACTTTCTGAAGGCCATCACAGAGAAGATGACGCCGCAAGCGGGCGCGGCGGGCACGTTCGTTCCGCGCCCTGAGATTTCCGGGCAGCCGGCCGGCAGTGACGCAACCGTGGTGGCTGCGATGCGAACCATTCTTACGGCGGAGGTCGCTTATGCGAGCGCTTATCCAAACGTGGGCTACACCTGCACGCTTTCCAATCTGGATGGTTTTGGCAGCGGCGAACCCAATGAGCACCAGGCCATGCTGATCAATAGCGGGCTGGCGAGCGGGAAGCGGTATGGATATATGTTTACGCTTGCCGGATGCGGTGGGACATCCGCCACCAGCTTTCATCTCACGGCCGCGCCCAACGGAAACAGCTATGGGCGGAAGGCATTCTGTGCAGACCAGGCGGGAGTGATTCGATCTTCCGGCGACGGGAACGCGGCGACGTGTCTGGCAAGTGGGGCGCCGGTGCAGTAGGAGAGTTGCGGGAACATATCGCAGGGGGCTGACAGTTCGGCAGCGGCTGA
>JADGNP010000563.1 GCA_017883425.1 Candidatus Sulfotelmatobacter sp.
CGACCGCGGAAGTGCAGCGCGCGATGGGCTTCCAGAACGAGAAAGACCATCCCGAAGTTGCGCCTTCGCAATTTGAAATCAACTACGGCTACGGCGAAGTCGTCGCCGCCGCCGATCAGATCCAACTCTACAAGCTGATCTGCCGCCAGGTCGCGACCCACATGGGGCTAACCGCATCCTTCCTGCCCAAGCCGGTCGTGGGCGTAAACGGCAGCGGTATGCACACCAACGTTTCGATCAGCGAAAACGGCAAGAACTTATTCTGGGACGCGAAAGGCGAAGAGAAGCTCAGCAAGATGGGCTGGGCTTTCGTCGACCGCATCCTCACCCATGGCAACGACATTTGCATTCTGCTGAATCCCAGCGTGAATGCCTATCGCCGTCTTGATCCCCACTTCGAAGCGCCTAACCAGATCAAGGCGTCCGCCGTGGATCGCGGCTCCATGATCCGCATCCCGATTGGCAACGAGAAGAGCATGCGCGTCGAGGTTCGCTCCGTCGCTCCCGACGCAAACCCCTACCTGGTGATGCACTCGATCTTCAAGACCGGCCTCGATGGCGAAACTGCGAAGATCAAGAACCTGCGCCAGGCCGAACGCTACTTGCCCGACAACATCTACGACGCTCTCGCCAACTTCCGCAAAGCCGAGTGGGCCACAACCCTGCTCGGAGAAGACGTGAAGGGCCGTTACGCAGACCTGAAACAGGCCTCCGCCGATCGTTGTCCTCGCGCCCTCGGAACTTTCGTCAAAGCCCAGGAAGTCCAGTTCCACCACGAGGTCTACAACCAGTTCCTGTGGAATTTGTTCTAGACTGCTGCCAGTTCCGCCCAACGCCCCGGTCGAAAGCCGGGGCGTTTTGCTTTGCGCCGATTTTGGCAATGTGGGGACAGCCGCCCTCGGCTGTCCGTCGAGCGCAGCTCGACAGCCCTGTCGGTTAGACACTGGCCGCTGGCGCAGGTTGACTCTCAGAACCTACATCCCTAAGATGGCAACGCCACAGCCGCCTCTGCGCTGCGGATGTGCGATTGAGAGGCCCCTTCGAATGTCTCAGAAAAACGTGGCTCAGCTCTTTCGTTCGATCGCCACCGACCTTCACTTCTGGATTCCACTCAGCGTGCTCGTCGGCGGCATCTTGCTTCTGAACAAACTCCGGTGAACCGAAGCGTGCAACCTACCGCAGCATCCGCTGTTCAGAGTCCGGTGCAGGCAACCCGCCTGCGCACTCTGCAAGCCCTGGGCATCTTCTGCGGTTTCGCCGCCGGAGCCTGGCTCGGCGGCGCCGAAGCCCCCATCAAGCTCGTTAACCCAGACATCTCCCCCATCACCGTTTCCCTCATCATGGTGTTCGGAGTCTTCCTGGCGCGCTGGAGCGTCCCCGCGTTCATCCGCGGCACGTCGCATGTTCGCAACGACGTTCGCCAGGCTCCGCACTTGGTCGTCTGGGCCGTGCTCGCCGGATGCATGTGGGCCGTCGCCAACACGCTCACGATCTACGCCATCCGCAACGTCGGCCTCAGCATCGCGTTTCCTTTGTGGAACACCAACAGCCTGCTCGGCATTGCCTGGGGTTTCCTGCTCTTCAACGAGTTGCACTACGCCGGATGGAAGCGTTGGCTCGGAGTTCTAGGCGGCGCGGTCTGCATGTTTGCAGGAGCCACGCTGCTGGCGATTGCATCTTCCCATCAGGCAGCGCCGGGCAAGGCCGCGCTGGGCGTCTGCGCCGCTTTGGGCGCCGGCATTCTGTGGGGAACCATGTATATCCCTTACCGAAAGGCCTATCTCACCGGCATGAATCCGCTCTCCTTCATCACGTTTTTCACCGTGGGAGAACTCGCCACCATGAGCGTGCTCGCGGTTGTGTATCGCGGCATGACGCCGCTCTGGCACGAACTCGTCGGCGCGCGCGCGGTCCTGTTCTGGCTGATGCTGGGCGGCTTTGTCTGGGTCATCGGAGATTTGTTCCAGCAATACGCCACCAAGTACGTCGGCATCAGCCGCGGCATTCCGCTTTCCAACACCAACCAACTCTGGGGACTGCTGTGGGGCATTCTGGTTTTTCACGAACTGCGCGGTGGAAGCCAAACGGTCTACGCGCAAGTGGCCGGAGGATCGCTGCTCATGGCCTTGGGCGCAGTCGCAATAGCCTTGTCATCGGCGACCGAGCGCGAGCACTCGTCCTGGCAGGACGCCGCCCAGCGCGAAGGCCAGCGCTACGGCGTGGAAGGCGAATATGTCCGCGCCGGCATGGAAGGCAGGGAGATGGTAGGCGGAGACATCCAGGGCAGAGGGTTCCGCGGCGATCCGAATACCCGAACGTTGCTCGATTGGCTGCTGATTCTCGTCACCACCGGTCTGTTCGCTGTTCTTGCCGTCATGGCAAAGCTCCCCCACATGGACATTGCTTTGGGTTGGGCGGTAGCTCTTACGATTGCGATGTTAGCTCTGCTGGCGACCTGCGGAATCGCACTCTGGCGCACGACCCGGTTTCGCTGAGCCGAACGCAACACGAATCGGGAAAGCGTTCGTGATGCTTTTGGAGGCGTCATCCCGAGACCGGCGCAGTTCAGCCGGGTGAGGATCTCGCGCGGTACGTTTCAGACCGCACTAGTGGGAGAAGTTTATTTTGTTCTAGACAGTCATTCCCAACTCGCTAAACTGTCGGGGCAAAAAAGGAGACTCCTCAATGAAACGCATTCTCTCGGCTCTCTGTCTGTTCATGTTTACGGCTGGAGCAGTCCATGTCGCAGCGCAGGCGAATCCCTACAAAGACGGCACGCCGGGCGTGAGCGGATATCGCTCGGAGATTCTCGCCGAAGTCATGATCCAGGAAGATAAGTTCACGCGCCTCGCCGAAGCGATCCCCGCCGACAAATACACTTGGCGTCCTTCACCTGATGTGCGCTCTTTCGCCGAGGTCTTCCTTCACGTCAGCGCGGCCAACTACAACCTGTACAAACTCGTGGGCACGCCTGCTCCCACCGGACTCGACCTGAAGGGGCTCGAGAAATCCACCACCGATAAAGCAAAAGTCATCGCCACTCTGAAAGATTCCTTCGCCCACGCCAAGACTGCCATCAAAGCCATGCCCGACTCCGACCTCGACAAGAGCCTGGCCTGGTTCGGCGGAAAGAACACCCAGCGCGGCATCCTGCTCTTCATCGTCCGCCACGCCGCCGAGCATCTGGGACAGTCGATCGCCTACGCGCGCTTCGCGGGCGTCGTCCCGCCCTGGACCGAAGATATGCAGAAGAAGCAGCCTGAGAAAAAAGAAGCCCCCGCCAAGGACAAACAGTAGCCTTCGAGGCACGAATCGGAGACCACGTGTGAACTGACTGCGTTAGCCGCATTGTCTTTCTCTGACGGCGCTGGACTGTCGATTACCGGATCGACTGCCGCGTCCGGAACGTCAGTGTTCCTCAAATTGTCCAACGTTGCGGATCGGCGAGCCACAACCGCTGACCGGAATACGCCACATTGCAGGGGGAGGCGGTGTCTCAGTTCACGGAAATCCCAATGTAGGGACAGCCGCCCTCGGCTGTCCGTCGAGCGAAGCTCGACAGGTTTGTCGGTGAGGACAGCACACTATGTCGCTACCCAAGGTAGGCAGCATCCGAGAATCCTCGCGGGTGTGCTAGATTCGAAGATTCGATGGACCTCGCACCCACCATCTCTACTCAGGGCCTGACCCGCCGTTTCGGAGA
>JADGNP010000115.1 GCA_017883425.1 Candidatus Sulfotelmatobacter sp.
GTACAACCTAACCGACGCCCCCCTCAGAAGCGTGAAGCAGATACTCGCAGCGGAGAACGAGTTCTTCACGAGGGTGTGGTACGGGCGGAAGATGCCCGCCAAGTTCTACCGCGAGAAGGGTACGCCCGAGGACATAATCAAAGGCATGCTCAAGGCGAAGAGGGAAGCCGAGAAGAGATTCGGCAAGAAGAGCCTCATGTCGAACATGACCACTGACTGGGACTGGGGGTTTGTCAGCGGCAAACTCTCGGCCATCCGCTGGGTCCTCGGCGACGACTGGGACATGCTGGACACCTGAGGTGCTTGCTATGAAACAACTACCCGACATCATAACCTCTGTGACCTGTTGGGGCGGGTGGCCCACCTTAACCGAAGGAAAAATCTGGGTGCCCCATCCTAGCCGCGCTCTTTGCGGCTAGGGTGGGGACTTTGACTTCCACGGCTCACCCCAAGTCAAATCCCCACCCCCTTCGACTACGCTCCGGGCAGGCTCCTTCGCAAAAACACGCGAAGGATGGGGCTCCCTGTGTTGGGGGCGCCAAGCAAAATCAAAAGCTGGGCCATCCCCTGACCAGATGGTTCCATCGTCCGGAGCGCCCCTCCGCGCGACAGCGGCCCTCAGCGGCTAAAGCCGGGTTTAGTTTGTGAGACTGAATAGGCACGACTTGAAGTCGTGCCCTTCCCAGTGCGAGTCGTCGATTCCATTTCTTGGGGACTGACCCAGGACTTACGTCCTGGGCTATCTTATGTCGCCCCTCCGGGGCTGGAGTGCGATGCGAGCGCCGAGGCGTTTTGTTTCGAAGTCGCGCAGGTGAGGGCGCTCGCCCTATTGTGCGATCCGACTGGCGCCGAGCGAAATCAAAATCTGGGCCAACCGCTGTCGATTGGTTAGGGAGTCAGCTTAAACACCGACCCGCAGCATGAGAAACCGTCCGTGAAGTATGACGTGCCTATTGTGCGATCCGACTGGCGCCGAGCGAAGTCAAAAGCTGGGCCAACCGCCCGAATCACGCGTCGATTGGTTATGGAGTGAGCTTAAACACTGACCCGCAGCATGAGAAGCCGTCCGTGAAGTATGACGTGCCCCAGAGATGGCCCGCACCGTCTCGCAACAGAGTTGTCTGTGGGACTCCGCCATCCGCGCCGCCGGAGAAGTTGTAGAGGACGGTCTCGTTTCCAGCGGGATCCAATTTGAAAATCACCCCATAGCCGCTCGCCCCGCAAGAGGGGGTGGTGCCATAAATATTGCCGGCTGCATCCAGAGTCAAGTTGCCCGGGCCCGGAGCGCAGCCATCCGAAGTGCCGCCTTGAAATTCGTGGATCTCTGTTTCAACGCGCGTGGCAGGCGCTAATTTGAAGACTGTTCCCCGACTCCAGGTGCCACCAAAGGCCGTGGTGCCAAATAGATTGCCGCTTGAATCTCGGATCAGACCTGCATTCGGGCCCCACCCAAATTCGCAATTGAAGTCATAGAGGACCGTGAAGTCCCCGGTTGTTCCGATCTTAAAAACCACGCCACAACCAGCAGGTCCGCCGCGGAAGGTGGTGCCATATAAACTGCCACCTGCGCCCGCGATTAAGTCTGCAGGAGGAAGGCCGCCGTCGCTGCCCCCGGTGAAGCTATGAAGGATCGTCTCTTTGCCCGACGCATCTACCTTGTACACGACTCCACAGCCAGCGGTTGAGTAGGAACACGTCAAACCACCGTTCAGGGTGACGCCGTACAAAGTGCCGGCAGCATCGCGGACCAGGTTTCCATAGGCGGGAGAAGCCCCGTCGCCCGATGGGAGTCCTTTAAAACTGTAGAGCACCGTTTCTTTGCCGGTGGAATCGATCTTGAATACTGCGCCAAACCCAAACGCGCCACCGGCCGAAGTGGCTCCATACAGGTTGCCCGAGGAATCCAGGATGACTCCTCCGTAAGGGGTACTTCCATCGGTGCAGTTAGTTTCGTCACAAAAACTGTGGAGCACGGTCTCCCGCCCAATGCGATCTACTCGGTAGACCGTTCCGCCGTTGAAGTTAAAGACGCCACCCGCCTGGGTTGTGCCATACAGGTTGCCGCTGGCGTCATGGGTTAGACCAGAACTGGAGTAGGCGCCGTCCTGCTGCCCGTTGAAGGAGAGGATCGTCTTGAGGGTTTGCGCCCGTGTCGTCTGGCTGGCAATGCACATCGCCGCAAACGTAAGCGCCAGCGCCGCCCCCTGGTGCAAGAGCATCCAGAACAATTTCGGAAATGGGGCATTACGTTTCGTCTGATCTACCATAATCGTCATCCTTCTTTGTGATTACCGAGTGCGCGTGGCCACCGTGCAGCCTACTATGGCCTCAGGGTTGTATCAAGAGACTTTCAGCCCCCACCGACTACCCACTTCTCGCAAAGAACGCGAGAAATGGGGCGCCGACTGCGTCGGGATGCAGATGTGGCGTTCAAGAAAAAGCCGCCCTGGTTAATCAGGCGGCTTGATCCATTCGCAACACAAATTCCGGCGCAATCTTGCTTTAAGGTTCGCCGCGCTCGCGACTCACTTGATCTGCACGGCGGCGGCGCATTCGTTGGCGCATTGCGCGCCCCCGTAGGTCCCCACCGCAATTCTTTGGTTGTTCACTCCATCAGCGAGACTCCAATCCCCAGGGAAGCCAAGTGGACGCACAAACCTGGGGTCCTTGGTGCTCCAGCGCGTGGCCAGCATGTTCCAATCCGCATCGTAGGCGGCGCCCACGATGTCACCCAACTCGTTGATACTCTCCGCGAATCCCCCATTCGTCGAACCCGGGAGACTCGGCAGCAGTGTCAGTTCATAGACCCTCCTCAGGCGGTCGACCGGCGTCCAGAGTGCGGCAGAAAAAGTGCTCCAGTCGGACGAGTCGACGTCGCCGGAGACTTCACCCTTGTCGTTGATGAAGCCGACCTCGGCGTTGGGGAACACTGGGGAAACAGGGAGCCGCATGATCTTCCAGCCTTTTCCGTTCGGGAGGGGATTCCAGATGACACCAGCATCGTTCTCGGGGTCGGAATCATCCCAGGCTATGCCACTGACCTGGCCAAAATCATTCACCCCCGTCACCATCCAGTGAGGAAACCCCTCAAAACCGGTGGTGTCGAGCACCTGGATCTTCCAGACGATGGTCAGCGCATCCGGTTTCCACGCCAAGGTCGGCGTCCACACAACGGGTAGCGAGGTTTCGCTGTTGTCGGCGCTGCTGCCGCTCCAGCCCACGATCAGGGTTCCGAGTTTGTTCACCCGTTCCGCTACGCTAAAGTTATAACCCAGATCCGAGAGCGTTCCGAGATCGACCCTGCCGGACTTTTTTGTCCAGGCGAGGGCGTGGACATAGCCATCGTCAGTCGCAGCGTAGCCTACGATCATTCCGGTGTCGGCGATTTCCGGCCACAGGAACCATCCCTCATTGGCGCCCACGGTTCCGAGGTCGGACCACTGCGGGGCATCCGGACCAAAGAGTCGAACCGTGAAGAGATGGTTGTCGCCGTCAGAGCCGGTATCGCCCTGGGCAACGAGAACGCCAAAGTCGTTGATACCTCCCGCCTCGGCCCAGGTGCCGCCCGGGAAGGTGCCGAGGTCCCAGACTCTGGTTTTGCGAGCCACAGCCGTTTCCGCTCTGGCACTCGGGTGACTGCTCGTGCCGCTCTGGTTTGGGATCGCGATCAAGCGACCATGGCTGGGAATGCGATGCCTGCTGAAAGTCGGTACACTCGCCTGCTGTGCCCATGCCATTGTCACAACACACGCACATAGACTCAAAAGTAGAATAATGCGTTTCATAATAGTCCTCCATGGATTTGCGGTGAAGCACTTGCCGAACTAGACGCTTGACACCTGGCCCGAACTTACATGCCCTCTATCTCACGACTCTCGCCGGTTTACAATGAACAGCGTCTGACCATGGCATGAACCCTCCCTGAATCCCTGCGCAGCAGAGAAACGCCACAATTCGTCCCACGGCGCGCAATCGCAGTCTTTTCAATAAGATTGTGCTAGACTCCGTGCCGAAGTAGGACGGCACCATGCCTGTTCCTGTCCAATCTCCGCAGCGAGTTTGTTTTCGCAAGTTTGAGTTGGACCTGATCTCCGGGGAACTCCACAAAGACGGTCAGAAAGTCCCTCTCCCGCCCAAAGCCTTCGAAGTGCTCCGCTCCCTAGTCGAACATCCCGGAGAAGTGGTCACACGGGAAGACCTGCGTGCCCGTTTGTGGGCCGCAGACACATTCGTCGAGTTCGACGATAGCCTGAACCACGCGGTCAAGAGACTCCGGCAGGCGTTGGGCGACTCGGCAGAGAATCCCGAGTTCATTGAGACGTTGCCCCGGCACGGGTACCGCTTCGTCGCCTCCACGGATGGCGGCAACACTCCCGCAGCGGCCCCGAAGCCGAAGGGCCGCTTCCTGGCCCACCTGCTCGTTTCCGCCCTTGGGTTGTTGGCGCTAATGGCGGCGCTGCTCGCCTACGACGTCGGCGGCTTGCGGCGACGACTATGGAGCCACGCAGCCGACCCACCGATTCGGTCTCTGGCCGTGCTCCCGCTGTCCAATCTGACTGGCGACCCGCAACAGGACTACTTTGTCGACGGAATGACCGACGCTTTGATTACCGACCTGGCCAAGATCCGGACCGTGAAGGTGATCTCGCGCACCTCGGTGATGCGGTACAAGGGGACCAACAAGCCGCTGCCGGAGATCGCGCAAGCGTTAGGAGTGGACGGCATCCTTGAAGGTTCGGTGCAGCGCTCCGGCGGGCGAGTGCGAATAACGGCGCAGCTCATCCGGGCCGTAACCGACACTCATTTGTGGGCAGAAAGCTATGAACGCGACGCGCGCGATGTGCTCACTCTGCAGGGCGAAGTAGCCCGGGCAGTGGCGCGGGAGATCAACGTCGCGCTAACACCGGAGGAATCCACTCACTTGTCCCGCGCACGACCAGTTAGTCCTGAGGCTTACGAGGCCTATCTCAAAGGCCAGTCGCATTGGTATTGGCTTTCGCGCGAACACTTGGACACCGCTCTTGAATACTTTGAGCTTGCCCGGCAGAAAGATCCCAACTACGCCCTCGCCTATGTGGGCGTGGCCAACGTCTGGATGGTGCGTGGGGATTCCGGATGGATAGCGCCCGGCGAAGCGTTCCCGAAGGCGAAAGCGGCGGTCGCAAAAGCTTTGGAACTCGACGACTCACTTGCCGAAGCCCACATCACTCACGCCAACCTGCTGAGCCTTAACGACCACGACTGGTCCGCCGCCGAGCGGGAGTTTCGGCGCGGCATCGAGCTTAACCCGAATAGTGCCGATGGCCATTTCATGTATGCCGACTTTCTGATCTCCATGAAACGCGTGGACGAATGGAGCAGGGAGATTCACAGAACCCTGGAACTAGACCCCTTCAATCCGTTTTTCCAGTGTTTCTACGGCTGGCAACTGGTATACGTGCAGCGATATGACGAGGCCATCGCACAACTCCGCAAGGTTCTCGCCACGGAACCAGACTTCTCATCGGCGCACATGGGCCTTTGGGGCGCCTACTACAAGAAGGGAATGAATGACGAAGCCTTGGCGGAAGCCATCAAGTTCTTTGCAGTTTTGCACGATCATGAAGTGGCGGACGCACTGACGCGCGGCTACGCGGAGGGTGGCTACGCACGAGCCATGCTCTTGGGAGCAGGGGTGTTGGCAGCCCTCTCCAAGCGCTCCCACGTTCCTGCCATCCGGATTGCACGGTTGTACGCGCACGCCGGAGACAAGGATGAAGTCCTGCGATGGCTCCACAAAGCCTATGACGAGGGGGAAACTCCCTTGCTCCATCTCGGCGTAGCCTGGGATTGGGACTTGCTGAGAACCGACCCGCGCTTCCAGGACCTTCTGCGCAGTATGAAGTTTCCGCCATGAGCCGCCAAAATTTGTTTTTCTTCAGCAGTGTTGTCTGACCAGCGTCACGCAGATATGTCCGACTCAATCGAAGAAGGGTTTTGGGAAGCAAGTAGGGAGGGTTCGGGCGTACGGTCGACTATGCGGAAACACAGTGACGCCGGCATCGCACCTCGGTGAAATGCCGGCGTCTGTGCAACCGCTCCGTTACTCAGGATCCGTGGGATCGTTAAACAAAACGGTCAACTTTATGCTTCCGTGGCCGAATTGCGGGAAATTGGCCTGGGTCGAATCGCCGGGGTCCAAGTTGGACGCGGTGTCGTCTGGTGGGAACAGTACCAGAGAGTTGAGGAACGTCATGAGAGCGCTGGAATCGTTCGGTTTGAGGGCCGCAAAGGCGTCTCTTGCGGCTTTCGCCTCGCCCCCATGGCGAAGGATCACGTCGTTCAAAGTGGAGCTGCGGCCGTCATGGCCGTAGGGGCCGGTGGTGCCTACCCCCCAGAGTGCGCGGGTCAAGAACAGGGTTCGCATACTCCCATCCCAGTTCCGTTCGTAGAAGTTCTGGCCGAGGTCGTGGCGCTTGAAGTCCGTGAAGATGTCCTTGACCACAAACGAATTCTCCAAGGGCAGCTTCAGGTCCGGGAACCCGCTGCCATCGTTCACGTCCTGGTAAAGAGCCGACGCGGTGGCGAACAGACTGTTGAAAAAGCAAAAACCATCCTGTGTGCATCCCGCGTTTACCGGATCATAGACGGTCTCCACGTCGGCAACCCGCCGATCATGGTTGATGGTGAGGTCGGCTACGTGGCACTGGGCGCAACCGGTCTTCGCAAAGAGGGAGCGGCCGTGGTCAGTAGCGCTGTTCTTGATGTCGTGTCCCGGCTTGAAGTAGTTCAACAGGTAGAACTCGAGGAAATCGACAATCGCTGGATCGATTTCGTTCCCGTTCTGGCTGTCGGGCTGAGGAGGAGGACTGATGGTGTCCTTGGAGCCATCCAGAACCATTCCGGAGGGCGTTACCACCCGGCCGCCGGAGCTGGCAGTGAGCAGGTCCGGGTCGGAAGAAGCTTCCAATCCCATTTCATTGTGCAAAGCACCCACGATGAACTCGCGCATGGAGATAGTGGAGCCCTCGGCAAAAAACGGCTTCACCCGCAAATCGGCGTCGACTCCGGCTACCTGAGAGGTGTCGAGGGTACCGTCCGAATGGGCAGTGATTGAGCCGTAGCTGATGCCTTTGCTGGCGAGTTTCATGGTGATGGAACGGTGGGACTGCATTGCCCTGGTAATGGCGAGATCGCGAGTGGCCCGCAGGTCGGTAGTGATCTCGTCGGCGAGCATTTCCTTCAGACCCAAACCGAACAGGTGTCCAGCGTCGCGGCTGTCGGGACGAGTTACGACATTGCCGCCGGAACCACCGGAGCCGCGCGGGCGGCCATGGCACAGGGCGCAACTGTCGGATAGGCCAGCGCCGATGGCGATATCCGTATTCAAATCGCCAACGCCGTCACCCTCATTCGCGCCTTGGCCCTGCAGACGGGTGAACTTGCGCTGAAACAGTTGACGTCCGCGTCGAATGGCACGGAAGGGATCTCGGTTGATGATGAAGACAGAGGAACTGGGGGTGGAGAGGGTTCCGCGACCGGCGCCGATTTCGTCGGTCAGGGACTTGTTAATGCCGGCTTTGGCGGTGTTTGTGGCTTGCGTGTTGTCGGTCATCTGCGCCGTGGCAACCATGGTCATGGTCAACGCGGCGCTTAATGCGAGCAGTTTCAGGCAGAACTTCATGAAAACCTCCATCGCGAAATGAGTCTGGGTCTCTAACCACCGTTGCCCCACCTGGGGACAGGACTCTCCCTCAGCTTGCGCAATGGAAATCAGCCCCCACGGCTGGCCAGACACCAGATGGTCTGTTTGGAGAACCCCGGCGGGTGGATGAAGTCGACCTCCTCGTCGACTTTCGGCCACCCTGCGCGGACAATTGTAGAGAAGATGGGAGAACCGTCAACGAAACTGTTTACGATCCCGACCTAACCAGATAAGCCATAGACGGCACACTATTTAGTCCGATAGCTGATCTGCGGCTTCGTGGTACAATCCTGGCCCACGGGGGTAACAAAGCGGCCATGGGTCTAACCGCTGAAGGCAGAGGAGTGCGATTCGGGCTGTTCGAGGCAAACCTGAGCCAGGGTTTGCTAACGAAGAGTGGCACTAGGATCAAACTGCAAGACCAGCCGTTTCGCATATTGGTGATGCTGCTGGAACGTCCGGGGGAAGTTGTCAGCCGGGAGGAAATTCGCCAGAAGCTCTGGCCCGCGGACACTTTTGTTGAGTTCGACGACGGGTTGAACACCGCCATTCGGAAGTTGCGATCTGCCTTGTCGGACTCCGCCGACAACCCCCGGTTCGTCGAGACGGTGCCTCGCCGAGGGTATCGGTTCGTGGCCCCGGTGACCCTGCCAAGTCCGACGGCCCAGCCCCCGATTGAAGCACCGGCCGAGCGAGAGGTGCGTTCCCTGGCGACCGACGGCGAACCGGCCAGCAAGCCGCAACCTCGCCGCTGGTACCTTTGGTCCGGCATTGCGTTGGCGGCGATGATGCTCCTGCTCGTCGCGGCCAGGCAATACCTTCATCGCTCTTCCACCCTCTCCCGACTTCAAGCGCAAGACACGATCGTTCTGGCGGACTTCGAAAACACCACCGAAGAGAGTGTCTTTGACGACACGCTGAAGCAAGCGCTGACGGTGGATTTAGAACAGTCTCCATTTTTCCGGTTGTTATCGGAGCACAAGGTTTCTGAGACACTGCGACTGATGCAGCGATCTCCTTCCGATCACCTCACTCAGAGAGTGGCCCTCGAAGTCTGCAACCGTGTTACCGCCAAGGCGTTGATCGTGGGCTCGATCTCGAACCTGGGGAGTAAGTACCTGGTGGGATTAACCGCAGTGCAGTGCAGCACGGGTGATCCGATTGCGCACGAGCAGACGCAGACGAACCGAAAGGAGGACGTGGTTGAAGCATTGGGCAAGGCAGCGTCCCAATTGCGTGCCCGTCTGGGAGAATCGCTTGCATCCATTCAACAACACGATGTCCCACTGGAACAGGCGACCACTATCTCCCTGGACGCACTGCGAGCCTACAACGCTGCCCTAAAGACCTGGGACAAACAGGGGGATCAGGCGTCGATCCCATTCTTCGAACGTGCCATTGAACTCGACCCGAACTTCGCGATGGCCTATGCCGGCCTGGGGTCAATCTATCGCAATCTGAATGACAACACTCTGGCCAGCGCAAACATCACCAAGGCCTTCGAGTTGAAGGACCGAACGACCGAATCGGAGCGGTTCTCTATCGAATCACGCTATTACCTTTATGTGACGGGAGAACTGGATAAGTCAGCACAGGTTTATCACTTGCAGCAACGCATGCATCCCGATTCCATATCCGCGCACGCCAACCTCGGGGGGATTTATGCCTCGACCGGACAGTTCGAGAAGGCGTTTGGGGAGTATCGCGAGGCGCTACAGCTTGACCCTGGCCGGGCTACTTCGCAGGCAAACCTGGCCTTGGCTTGTCTGGCGTTGAACCGGGTCGACGAAGCCGAACAAATCATTGCCGAATCGCGAAAGCTCCAGCTTCACGGCGAATTCTTGGTGCAAATCGGATACTGGTTGGCCTTCCTTCGCGGCAATGATGCCGAGATGCAGACGGTTGTCGCCGAGGGGTCGCAGCAAACCGGGACAGAGACGATGATGCTGTTGGAGCAGGCGAAAACTGAGGTTTATCACGGCCATTTGCGGAAGAGCCGCGAGTTCACGGATAAAGCCGTGGAGGTGTTGAAGCGTACCGGGGATCGCGAACTGGCGGCCGAAAATCTCGCCGAAGCCGCCCTTTGGGAAGCCGAGGCCGGCGAGAGCGCATTTTCGCGCCGTTACGCGCAGCAAGCCCTTGCCCTCTCACCCAACTGGGATGTGCAGACGTTGCTAGCGCTCACGTTTGCCCGTTTACGAGACAACCAGCACGCCCAAGCGCTGAGTGACAACCTGAACCAGCGCTTTCCCGCAAACACCATACTCCAAGGCTACTGGCTGCCCGCGATCCGAGCCTCGCTCGAATTGAATCGTGGCAGGGCATCTGAAGCCATCGAAGCCCTGAAGCGCTCCTCTGACTATGATATGGGTGCGGTGTCGCCGCTCTTCGTGGTATCCCTGTATCCTGCGTACGTAAGAGGCGGGGCTTACCTGGCGAAAGGAGATGGCACGAACGCGGCCGCGGAATACCAGAAGTTCCTGCAACATCGAACCGTCATCGCGAATTTTCCTCTGGGGGCGTTGGCTTACCTCGGTCTTGCCCGGGCCTATGCACTGGCGGACAGTATCGAGAACAGCCGAACTGCGTACGAACAATTCTTTTCACTGTGGAAAGACGCCGACCCGGACCTCCCCATCCTCAAATCAGCGAAAGCCGAATACGCCAAACTCCGCCACCGCTAAGGCTGCAAGTGCGGAAAAGGGTCTGCGCGTAGACCTCTGTTTTCTCCCTGGTTGGAACAGTTCCCGGACTCACCTCGGTGACGGTGTACAATTCCTCCCACTCGCAGCGTCCAGACGATCTGGTCGCGATAAACCATTCGCGGGACCGAACTATGAAGAAACTTTCCCGGACGTTCGCTGCCGTTCTGATCAGCTTTGCCTTTTCCTTCTGTGCTATCTCCTTCGCCCAGCAAGCCGACACTCCCAAAGCCACAACCACGAAGAAGCAGCCGCCCGCGCAACCTTCCGAGAAGCCCGCGGAGAGCGCCATCAAACCCGAGCCCATGGCTGAGCAACGGCCCGCGCCCCGCGAAGCCCCGGCCGACAAGGAGAAAGAGAAGGAAGAGCATTACGACATGACCGAGGCGGCGCCAGTTGTAACGCATCACCAGATCACCGTCGACGGGAAGCTGCTGAAGTACACCGCGACCGCGGGACGGCTCCCCATCAAGCGCGGCGACGGCAAGATCGAAGCGGAAATGTTTTACGTCGCCTACACGCTCGACGGCCAGGATGCGGCCAAGCGTCCGCTTACATTCGCCTTCAACGGCGGACCGGGATCGGCCTCGATCTGGCTGCACATGGGAGCGCTCGGTCCGCGCAAAGTCGTGCTGCAACCGGATGGATTTATGCCTCCCGCGCCGTATCACATGGAGGACAATCCTTACACGCTGCTCGACAAGAGCGACCTGGTGCTCATCGACGCGATCGGCACCGGGTTCAGCCGCGCGGCAGACTCCGAGCTGTTCAAGAAGTTCTGGGGAGTCAAGGGCGACATTGAAGCCTTCAGCGAGTTCATACGCCTTTACATCACACGCAACGAGCGCTGGACGTCACCGCTGTTCCTCTTCGGAGAAAGCTATGGCACGACGCGCTCCGCCGGCATTGCGGGATACCTGGCCGACCGCGGCATTTCGTTCAACGGCATCACCCTGCTCTCGACGGTGCTGAACTTCGAAACGCTCGAAGACAACAACACCAACGATCAACCCTACATTTTTCTGGTTCCTTCGTTCACCATGATCGCCGGCTACCACCACAAGCTGGCGCCCGATCTCGCGCAGGATATAAACCGCGCCCGGCAGGAATCGGAACAGTGGGCATCGACCGAATACGCGCAGGCCCTGGCCAAGGGAGACGCGCTCACCCCGCAGGAGCGGCAGAAAGTCATCGACCAGCTGGCGCGCTTCACAGGCCTGACGAAAGAGGTGATTGACGAAGCCAACCTGCGCATCAACGTGCGCAAGTTTACGCACTACCTGCTGATCGATCAGAAGCTGCGCGTTGGACGCCTCGATGCACGCTATACCGGGCCCGATCCCAACGGGTTGCTCGACACTCCGATGTACGATCCCACCGGGTCGGCTACGCAGCCGCCGTTTACGTCGGTCTTTAACAACTACATTCGCACCGAACTTGGATATAAGACCGATACGCCCTACTACGTGCGGGCGCAGGACGTGGGCTTCGACAAGTGGGATTGGGGATCGGCGATCCAGGGGTTTCCCGACACCGCGTCGGCGATGCGCCAGGCAATCGTGAAGAATCCTTATCTGAAGATCCTGGTGATGGAAGGCTATTACGATCTGGCGACACCGTATTATGCCGCCAATTACACAGTCGACCATCTCAACTTGCCGCAGAAATATCGGGATAATGTTTCGTTTGCGACTTACGATTCGGGACACATGGTGTACTTGCCTACGGCGGGCCTTAAGAAGATGAAGGCGGATCAGGCTGCCTTCATGGAGAAGGCGAATCCTTAACCACAGAGGACACGGAGGACACAGAGTTTTGATTGTTAAGAACATCATGAAAAAGACATATGTGTTGTTGGCATTTTTCTTTCTCGTCTCCGGTGTCATCGCTTTCGGGGACGATTCCTGCGACAAGCTGTCGGCGTTGACCGTCCCCGGCGCCAAGATCATTTTCGCGCAGACGGTTGCGGCTGGAACGTTTGCCGG
>JADGNP010000564.1 GCA_017883425.1 Candidatus Sulfotelmatobacter sp.
TTTCCGCCGCTGCACGCCCAGAGCAGAACAAGAGGATCCAATGTTTTACGGCAATACCAAGAGCCTACTGGAAAGCATCGTGCGGGGGCTGAAGACGCAGCCTCCTCAAAACGATGCTGAGTGGCAGGCTCAAACCGACCTTGTTCAAGGCTGTCTTACAGAGATGATTGAGATGTCGGAACCCACTATCAATTCGGTGAATTCTACATCACGATACGTTCACCGTCCCGTTGCGGATAAGCTGAACCGTGCGACGCCGCATGTTCGATCCATGTTGACGGCCATGCGGGACCGCGACGGTACCACGGCCCTGGCGCACGGCGAGACAATCCTCCGGCGGCTCTGAGCCGGATTGGTTCAACGCCGGGATCGCCACGTTGGGCAACCGCACGACGCCGGTCTCGTTAATTTCAGTCAGAAAAGTTAACGTTTGGTATGGTCCTGTGCCCTGCCTGGAGCGCCAAGGACTGGTTTGCGCTCACCCAGTGGCGCACAATGCAGTTGTGACCATTACTTATCTCGACGGAACAGTCCTCGAAGCTGTCGTGCTGTCGCATGAGGAGAACGCCATCTGCGCCATTGCCCCCGGTTGCGATGACGTGCTGATGTTCACCCGCATTCACGGCACCTGGATCTCGGAAGAGATCGAGCCAGTTGCCATTGAGTTTGCGTGGCAGCGCCGAGGGACCTCTCCCACGCCCTCCCTGGCGGCCTGCATTTGTCCCAAGACACTGGCCGCCCGCCTGATCCAGTCGCTGTTCCGTGGCTGTGAGCCCGTGGTGGCGGAGCCGGAGACGCTCTGTGTATTCAGCCCGGAGGGAAAGCGCGTTCCAATCAGCATTTCTGAGCTGCCCCAGGAAGTAGGACGCGGGAGCCGATGCCACTAACGTCAGCGCAAAGCTCGTTTCTTAACCACTGGTTGAAGAAACGGAAAGACCCTGTGGATCTGCGAGGGCCGGAACGTCCTGGGGGCGAGCGAGCGCAAACCCAAGAACTGCTGCTGCTTACGCCAACGCAAGAATCTCTTCTTGAACATTCGTTGAAAAAGCCTGTTGCTCCGCCCAAAAGCACACCTCCCGCCCGCCATCGGGAAAGCGGGAATCCCAAGTGGGACGACGATACTTGGTTCGAGGGACGGTATGGCGACCCTGACTACTACACCAGGGTCAAAGGTCTCAGCTAGATTGCCATTTGGGAGCCTCGGATGTCCAGGCCACCGCACCTTCGACGCGGCGCACCTCTACGTAACCGAGGCCAAAAGGAACGCGCCGTGGGTGGGGCTGAGCGCAGCCCTCACATCCTGTCAGCGCCACCGTTCTCGCTGACCTTCTCTTGCGCGGGAAACTGTTCCCATCGGACCCCCAACTCCACGCCTTCTGCATGACCAGCGCCAGGGGCTCCTGCCGCCGCTCGGTCCGATCTCTCCTGGCAGTGTATGCACAACTCCGCCCATGGCACAGCCTGCAATCGCTTCACGCTGATCGGCTCCTCGCAGGCGAGACAGGTCCCATATGTGCCGTCTTCCATGCGCCGAAGCGCGCCCTTCACGCGGCGTGACATCTGGCTATCGCGATTGAGCAGCGACACCGTGAGGTCTCGCTCGGTGGCGAACTGAGTCTGATCCAGATCGTCCGCACTTTGCTGGATCACAATGTCCGCGCGCTTGTCCGAGCCGGTCGCAATTGTCGCGAGTTTGGTTTCCAGGGTAGCTTTCAGCAGGCCAAAGTTCGTGTCGTTCATGAAACCACCCCCTACTGTTAATGCACTATGATCCAGGAGGCCCTCCGGAACCAAGGTTATCTTTAGATATGGGGAGTATGGGGAGTCTACCCGAGGGAAGGCGATCTCGGATCGCTTTGGCCATCCCCGCTTCCTGTTTTGATCGGATATCTGGCTACCACTAACCATTGCTGCTATTGTCGTGGCGTCGGACTGCTGAAAAGATTCAAGTGAGCACCAACCTCACCGCCCACGTCGGTTAGGAGCGCTGGTTGCGAAACTGATAGACGGAAAACGGAGTGTCTGAAATGGAATACCGCACATTGCGGTTGTCGTGCGAGTGTGGTGGAGTGCCGAAGCAGATATCAGCGGTCGGCCTCTCGTCAGAGCATGAACTCGTGATTCACTGGCGATGCCCACGGTGCCGCAAGAATATTTGTTCTGTGAAACCTCTTTCGGATTGTTGGCGAGATTGTTTCGCTGCGGCATCAGCGAATCTGTCGAACGCCAAGCCGACAGTCGATACGGCGTATGACCGAAAATTCCTGCACCGCATTGGTATCAGGTACTCGGATGCCGGGTAGGCTCCGCTCCGGGTCTCATGCCGGATCAGCGATGCATGCTGCCAGCGCAACGAAGCTACCCGCCCACCATCCGCAAGCCCCCCAGCAGTGGCTCGGGTTTGCGCGGGCGGGCCGTCCGACTGCTGCGCAGGGCGGGCGCTGGCGATGACCAGGCTGTTGCGGAGTCGGATTGCCAACACGTGGGGTGAAGGGTGGCATACTAATGCTTTATGCCCACCCACAAACTAACTCCCGAAATCATCACTGCCGCCATCGTAGGTTTTGAAGCGCAGAAGACACGCATAGACGATCAGATCGCCGAACTGCGCGCCATGCTGTCGGGTGGCACTAAACCAACCGCCGCCACCACGCCGGGACCGCCCACCAGCCAGCGCAGGAAATTCTCCGCTGCGGCTCGACGGCGGATGAAGGAAGCCCAACAGCGCCGATGGGCCAAGATCCGGGGCGAATCTGAGCCGCCAGCGCTGGTCAAGTCGGAAGCGTCGAAGCCGAAACGAAAACTGAGCAAAGCTGGCAGAGCCGCAATCGTCGGCGCAATCAAAGCTCGTTGGGATCGGGTCCGGGCCGAAGCTGGGAAGGCGGCACCAGCCGTCGCCAAGAAAGCCGCTGCGAGGAAGTCCGTAGCAAGGCGGAAACTGTCCCCCGCAGGGAAGGCCGCACTGGTGGCAAATCTGGCGAAGGCACGCGCGGCCAAAGCTGCGAAGAAAGGTACGAAGTAACAGCGAGGCGGGAATCGTCGCTCCACGAAGAAACGTTGGGCGGCAAAGAGGGTACCCGCAAGGGCGGCGAAGAAAGCTGGCGGGTTGGGATCGCAACGGAAGGTGGCGGCGAAGGCTTCCGAAGCCACAGCGACCGCCGCTCAGTAGAGGCTGGACTGCAAGTCGGACGGTCGGGCGAGTACCAGGCGGGCGGTGAATCGACCCAGAAGTCCTGGGACGGAGCGGGTACCGCTGGACCTGTTCGCCAGAGCGGTTCCGGGCGATGATGCTCTTGCGCTCCCCTGGTCAGCTTCCCGGACGGATCATACCTGGAATTGACCGGCATTCAGCCCAATGCGGAGGCTGGGGCGGTGGTCCGGCACGTGTGCATCACGGCGATTGCATATCGGATGTACGGTTCCAATCCGGCGACGTTGTCAGGAAGGCAGAGAATTCTCCAATGTGGTACGGCAGCACGAAGAACCTACTGGAAAGCATCGTCCGGGGTTTGAAGACCGAACCTCCTCAAGACGATGCCGAGTGGCAAGCTCAAACTGACCTCGTTCAAGCCTGTCTTGCCGAAATGGTGAACATGTCGGAACCGACTGTCCATTCGTCGATGGGGGCCACGTCACGATATGTTCATCGTCCGGTTGCAGACAAGCTGAATCGAGCGATGCCGTACGTTCGGTCCATGT
>JADGNP010000116.1 GCA_017883425.1 Candidatus Sulfotelmatobacter sp.
TCGACCCCGGCGTGCTGGTGAGGCTTGAGCTTCTCCACCGGCACCTCCTGAAAATCGGCCAGGAACGCGCTCAGTTTCCGCTCCGTGGACCGGTAATCCAGGCACTCGAAGTAGTACTGCACATCTTGCGTCCCCGGCTTCTCGGGGAACCGCACCCGCTCTTCCCGCCGCACCACCCCTACGACCCGGCGCTTGCGTTCATCGGTAAAGAAGTAATCGAGCCCTACCCCGAACACCATGGCGATGCGCAACAGTGTGGGCAGAGTGGGAAACAACTTTCCCCTTTCCAGCTTCGACAGCAACGCGGCCGAAAGCCCCGTGTGCTTGCCCAATTCCACCAGTCCCATGCTCTTGCGCAGGCGCATGGAGCGCAGTTTCTCGCCAATCGAATACCGTCCCAGGCCCTCGGAAATCGTGTCCGTCATGCCGGTCGCCATTTCTCTATAATAAAATAATTGTTCGCTATAGTAAATATCGAGGGCAAAAAGAAAGCCACGCCTGGCCGGACGTGGCTTTCGGACATCGACGCTTCTGTGAAATCCCTACTGCGGCTTCTTCTTGAACAAGTCCATCACGCTGTTCACGGGATTCTGCTGGTTCGCATTGCCTTTGCCAAGCCCTTTCAGCAGACCGGTGGCTATGCCTTTCACGTCAGGAACGAACTTCGGGTCTGCGGTCGTTCCCGCGACCGTGAACGGGATCCCCATTCCGCCGACGGCGGCGTTCAGTTGGAACGCGAGTTCGTTGGCCGGACTTACCGTGCCCGCCCCGGTGACCACGCCAATCGCAGGGACGGTGAGATTGATATTGTCGGCCTTCGTGCCATCGGGAGCTACGCGAACGTCAGAACTGAAATTCTGAATGGTCGTGTCGTTGCCCGTGTTCTTGCCCGACAGCGCGGAGATGGCGGAGAGTTTCGCGCCCAGGTTGAAATTGGCCAGCGCAGAATTTTCCAGCTTGACTGTTCCCACCGTAACCAATTTATCAACCGGACCCACGATCGCCATGGTCGTATTGAGGGTGCCCCCCTTGAGTTTTGACTTCGGAGGTAATATGACGCCCAGGGCCGGGAGCATGGCCTCCAGATCGTCGACGGGCATGTTCTGCCCCTTCAGTTTCAAATTGATGGAAGTCACTTTGCCGTGAGCGTCGTAGGTGCCGTTCACGTGCGCGACCGCCTTGCCCATGGCAATCTCGCATTGCGGGATGCTGCCCGTCTCCTTGGCCAGATCATGCGTCACCGTATAGGTCACCTGCACCGGTTTCCCCGCCGGCGATCCCTTCTGAACGACCTGCAAATTCGTGGCTTTCAGCGTGCCATTGGTTTTGGCTTCGTGGCCGTCGGAGGCGACCGTTCCCTCGTAATCCGCGACGCCCGAAATCCCGGCCGCGGAATCAATGAAGCCCGACGCTGCCAGATTCATCTTCTGTACGGTAACCTTGGCTTCCAGCGGGGTGCGGGCGGCATTGTTGGCGTCGATCGGTCCGGCCTTGCCCTGGATCTTCAGGCTGCCGTCCACCGGCAGTTGTGCCGTCATTTTGAAGGGGAAGGAGGAGGCGAAAGAGAAGTGTGTTACTTCGATATTAACCTTATCGTACACACGAGGCTTCTCGTTCAATCCCGCCCGCGACACCGTGAGGCGCCCGTCATTGACGTTCAGCTTCGCCACCGACAAATTCGGATTCCCGCCGGAGGCCGCGGGTTTCGACGCCGACGTATTATTTCCGCCCAGGCTCGAGAAATTCCACTTCTCGCCGTTCTCCGACTTCACCAAATTGATCTCGGGCTGCTTTAACGTCAGTTCAGTAACGTTCAGCGTCTTCGAGAAAATCAGCGGGATCATTTCCACTCCCACTTTGAGCGACTTGGCCTGCACAAAAGCCGACTTGCTGAACGCCGGATCGTCGGCGATGGAAATGTCGTCCGCGGATACGCCACCCGAGAGCAGCGAGAGCGAAAGATTCCCCACCTTGACCTGTCGTCCCAGCGCGTCGGTGAGTTCCGCCTCGAGTTTCGGCCGGAAGGTGTTCGCGTCGATAAAGAAGGGAATTGCGATGGCGATGACAATCAGCACGCCAACGATGATGGCCAGGATTTTCAGGATTCGTTTCATGATTTGTACCTCCTGCCGGAACGGCAAATTGCGGTCGTGCTTGCGGCGGGCGCGGCTTACGCCGAGTGTATCACTGTGGGTCCTGCAAGAGTTCGGGGGACGGAACCGTTCCCGTGTCCGTCTGTTTCTGCGCTTGGTTGCCGATTCGCCCGGCCTCGTCTATTTCTTTTTTTGCTTCTTCCTTGCGTCCCATCTGGAGCAGCACCCGCCCGCGCAGGTAATGGACGTCGGGGCGCAAAGAGTCGATCTTCTCCGCTGCGTTTATCTCCACCAAAGCCAAGGCATGCTTTCCCTGACGCTGATAGATCTTTGCCAGCCCCAGATGGGAATTTACCAGCCGGGCATCGCGGCGCAGCGCCTCGCGGTAACTCTTCTCGGCGTTTTGGTCCTCTTGCATCAGCCAATAGACGTCTCCCAGTTCGTCGTAGTTGAGGGCGAGATCCGGCTCGACGGCGGCGTCTTTCAGAAATTCGTCGCGCGCGCGCGAATACTCCTGCTTCTTCAGGTAGGTGAATCCCAGGTTGAAGTGCACGAAAGGAAGCTTGGGATCGGCCTCGGCCGCGGCTTGAAATTCCGCCAGAGCTGCATCGTACTGGTCGAGATTCAGATGATATTTGCCGACGAAGAGATGGTATTCCGGCGAGCCGTTGCCGAGTTTAATCAGTTGCGCGGTGGCGCGGTCGTCGAGTTCCTTGCGGCCAGCGCGGTGGGCCGCGTTCGAAAGCACGTACAGGTACGGCAATTGCCCCGATTCCTGCGTCCAGAGCGGCTCCAGCGTTGCAGTCGCGTCGGCCCAGCGCCCGGCAAAAAAGTAGCACAGCCCCAGCAGATACCGCGGCTGCAGCGCGTCCGGCTGATCGTGCACCACCGACTCGAACGGCGGGATCGCCTGCAGGAATTCACTCTGCCGGTAGTAGGCGAGCCCAATGTTGAGCCGGATCCCCGCCACCTGCGGCATCAAGTGCTCAGCCTTCTGAAGCGTTTCGAGAGCCTTGGTCCATTGTTTGCGCCGCATGTAGACCACGCCGAGATTGGCGTACGCTCCGCCGGATTGCGGGTCCACCTGAAGCACTCCACGGAAATCGCGCTCCGCTTCGTCCAGCCGGCCGTGAGTGAGGGCGCCCTGCCCGCGCTGAAAAAGTTTCGCTGGATCGGCGAGCCTCGCGCCCGAGGATTGGGGTGCCGCCGCGCCGTTACGTCCATCTCCCAGGGGTGCGGACGAGGCTTGCCGCGGCGGAATGGCCACTGCTATCCCCGCCAGCAGAAAACAAACAAAACATATCGATGTGATTCGTGCGCTTGACACTGGTATTACTCTCTGCTGTAGTGTCCGCCAGTGTACGCTTTCAATTCAAGCGGCAACGCGAATGCTGAAAGCACCTGAAATTGCGTGGTCGTGTGGGGACAGCCGCCCTCGGCTGTCCGTCGGGCCGAAGGCCCGATGTCCGTCCATCCGACGGACCGCCAATACCAAGAATAGTCGAGCTTCGCTCGACCGGACAGCCGAGGGCGGCTGTCCCCACATGGCTTCAGAACGACGGCGCCGCTCCGTTCCGGCGCAAAGGCTGCGATGGTGACTATTCGTGACGTGGCGAAGGAAAGCGGTTTTTCCTCGACCACGGTGTCGATCGTGCTGAACAACGCGCCGCTGGCGCGTTACATCCCCGCGGTCACCAAGAAGTGCATCGAGCGCGCGGCGCAGAAGCTCGGATACCGGCCCAACCAGTTCGCTCGCTCCCTGCGCAGCAAGCGCAGCCACACCGTTGGCGTCATGGTGTTCGACATGACCGACCCGTTCTGCACGCTGATTCTGCGCGGCATCGAAAACACCCTCTACCAGTCGTCCTATCTGCCCATTCTCACCGACGTGCACAACGAGCGCAGCCGCTTCGAGCGCTATCTGGAGATGCTGCTCGACCGCCGCATCGAAGCCCTGATTGTTCTCGCCAACTGGCTCTTCCTCGATATCAATCTGCTCGGCGATCTGGAGAAGAGCAGCATCCCCACGGCAATGATCGGCTGCGAATTGAAGACAGACTCGATCAGTTCCGTCATCGTCGACAACGAGGTCGGCGGCCACATGGCGCTCGAGCACCTGCACTCTCTCGGCCATCGTAAGATCGCATTCATCCGCGGCCCCAAGGCGCTCACCGACAGTTCTCCGCGCTGGCGCGGCATCCGCACCTGTGCCAAGGAATGCGGTCTGGAACTCGATTCCCGTCTGATCATGGAGCTCCCCGAATCGCGCGATCCCATGTCCAGCTTCGAATCGGGTTATAAGCTGACCGAAGACTTGATCCGGCAGAAGCGCCCCTTCACCGCCCTGCTGGCCTTCGACGACATGAGCGCCTTCGGCGCCATCCGGGCTCTGACCAAGGCGGGAGTGCGCGTGCCCGAGCAATGCTCAGTGATCGGGTTCGACGACGTGGCCACTTCGGCTATTTACACGCCTTCGCTCACCACCGTTCGCCAGCCCATGGAAGCCATGGGAGCGTCGGCCGTGGGCATCGTGGTCGACGGCATCAACGGTGTACTCGAAAAGCGCGAAATCAGCGCCACCCATCGCAAGGTGGCCCCGGAGTTAGTGGTGCGCGAGTCCACGCGCAGCCTGCTCTAAGGTTTTCGCCCGATCTCTCCGGCCCGGCGGCGATCTCATTTCCGCGCAGCACGAATCCATTTTGCAGGAAAAGGTGTGATCCGGAGCACAGGGTATCGCTTTTTTCTTGACAGTGATCGCCCCATAAAAGCACTATTCATACGTTTTAATACACCCGTCCTGGGTCTCAATCCACCGGGCGTACGTGTCCGTCCGAAAATGAAGCCCCGAGCCGGGAAGAGGCTCGGAAAACACGGCAAGGCCGACTGAACTCGCGCCGGGCGATGCCCGCGCCAACTGGAGAGCGTGACCATGAAATCTCATCGTGTGGTATTACAGGTTGTCTTGTTGGTCATAACGTTCTGCGGAGCCGCCTGGGCTCAAAACGGATCGATTACAGGTACGGTGAAGGATCCTTCGGGAGCCGCGATTTCCGGCGCTACCGTCGTGGTCACCAGTCCCGAGCGTGGCATAACCCGCCAGACCACTACCAATTCAACGGGCGAATATAACGAGTCCGCTTTGTCTCCCGGCACGTACGACATCATCGTTACTGCAACCGGCTTCAAGAAATACCAGGCCAAGGCCGTGAAGCTCGACGTGGGAGAGAAGGCGCGCATCGACGTCGCCCTCGAAGTCGGTTCGATCAGCACAGAGGTCATTGTCCAAGGCGAGAACGTGGCGCAAGTGGAGACGCAATCCTCCGAACTTGCGGGCACGGTGACCGGAAAAGAAATCACGCAACTCGAACTCAACGGTCGAAACTTCACGACCCTCGTGGCCCTTGTTCCGGGCGTGAGTAACCAAACGGGGGCGGATGAGGCCGGCGTCGGCATCACCGGCAGCGTCTCCTACAGCATGAACGGTGGCCGCACCGAATACAACAACTGGGAACTTGACGGCGGCGACAACATGGACAACGGCAGCAATGGCAGCTTGAATGTCTATCCCAGCATCGACGCCATTGCCGAATTCAAAGTGCTCACTTCGAACTATGGCGCCCAGTACGGCCGCAGCGGCTCGGGCACGGTCGAGGTCGAAACCAAGTCCGGCACGAAGGTCTTTCATGGCAACGCTTACGAGTTCGTGCGCAACGACATGTTCAACGCGCAAAACTACTTTAATAGCGTAGCTGCCGGAGGTACTGGCGTTGTTCCTCCGTACAAGAAGAACGATTACGGCTACACCATCGGTGGCCCGGTGTACATTCCCGGCGTCTACAACAAGGACAAACAGAAGACGTTCTTCTTCTGGTCCCAGGAATGGCGCCGTGAGCGTGTTCCCAATCCCTGGAACGTTCCTGTGCCTTACAGCGCCGAACGTACCGGCGACTTCACCGATGTGTGTCCCAACCCTCAGTCCGGTTCGTCTGTTGATTGCCCGATTGACCCCTCCACGGGCACGTATTTCGTGAATAACCAGGTTCCGGTGGATCCCGTTGCAACAGCCCTGCTTCCGCTGATCCCTGTGGGCACCTCGGATACGCCGGGTGGGGCTATTTTCAACGTCAATTCCACGCTTCCCACGAGTTGGCGTGAGGAATTGGTCCGCGTCGACCACAATATTAACGAGCACAACCGCCTCACCTTCCGCTATGTCCACGATTCGTGGAATACGGTCTACCCCGGCCCCATCTGGGATACCGCGTCCTTCCCCACGGTGAACACGTTCTTCAACGGGCCGGGAGTCAGCATGGTGGCACGCCTGACCACCACCCTCTCACCCACCCTGCTCAATGAATTCGTAGCCAGCTATACCACTGACCACATCGCGTTCAAGTCTCAGACTGCTTACGGAGGTGCCTGGCAGCGTCCCGCCGGCCTAGCCATGGGGTACCTTTACAACAACGGCTTTGGCGGCAAATTGCCCGCTGTCAACGTCAGCGGTGGGGTCGCCTACGGAGGCGGGTTCGGGGAGGATCCTGACGGAGTATGGCCCGAGGGGGCGTACAACTCCAATCCCTCTTATACCTATCGCGACAACCTGACCAAGATCGTTGGTCGCCACAACCTGCAGTTCGGCGCCTATTTCGTGGCTGCTCAGAAGAACGAAGTGAGCAACGTGCAAGTGAACGGTAATCTCACGTTCGACATCGGCTCTCCGGTAAGCACCGGCAATGCCTTCGCAGACATGCTCATGGGGAATATTGCGAGCTTCTCCCAAGGCAGCAACCAGTTGAAGTTTTACAACCGGTATAAGATTCTCGAACCCTATTTCCAGGACGACTGGCGGATTACCGACCGCCTCACTCTGAACCTCGGCTTGCGGGTCAGCCTCGAAGGAACCTACCGCGACCGGTATAAGCACGCCTATAACTGGGATCCTGCGGTTTACAGCCTTGCTAATGCACCGGTACTCAACCCGGACGGTTCGCTGGCAACCGACTCGTCAGGCCAGATCATCGGAAACCGGTTAGACGGGTTGGTGCAGTGCGGTACCGGCGGCGTTCCTATCGGTTGCTCCAAGGGACACCTGTTCAACCCTGCTCCTCGCGTCGGTTTTGCCTGGGATCCCAAGGGCGACGGTAAGACTGCGATTCGCGGTGGATACGGCATCTTCTTCGAGCACGCGAACGGGAACGAAGCCAACACCGAGGGCATGGAAACCCAGACCTCGCCTCTTCTCCAAAGCTCATCGCAGGTCAACGTCGTTGGTTACCAGAATATTGGATTATCGACCGGGACTGCGGCTCCCGTATTCCCATCCAGCTTCATATCCATCCCAAACCAGGTGGTGTGGCCCTACATGCAGCAGTGGCATCTCGACGTGCAGCATGAATTGCCCGGCCATACCGTGCTTACAGTTTCCTATGTCGGCAGCAAAGGCACGCACCTCGGGCGTCAGCGCGATCTGAACCAATTGCTGCCAACGTCTGCGGGTCAAAACCCGTACAAGGCCGGCGAGCCCATAGGTGGTGGATTTGACCCAAGTACCGGTAACCCGCTACATGATGACTGCGGTACTTTTACCACCCCCAGCGGAGTTGCCGTCACGGGACAGGCTGCGATCAATCTCTCCGTGGCCTGCGGTGCCGACGCGAATCCGTTCCGTCCTTTCTACGGCCTCTCAACCATTACTCGCCTGGAGAACAAGGCGTCCTCCACTTACCATGCCCTTCAGGTTTCGGCGCGCAAGAGTGTTGGAGCACTGAGCCTCAGTGCCGCTTACACCTACAGCCACTCCATCGACGATTCCTCGGATCGGTATGATGGGAACTTCGTCAATTCCTACGACGTTGCCTCCAGTCGGGCCAGTTCCAACTTCGATGAACGCCACATGCTGAACGTCGGCTATGTCTACGACCTGCCGTTCCTCAAGAAGCCTGGTCTCAGCCACTCGCTCCTCGGTGGCTGGCAGTATTCCGGTATCGCGACTCTTGCGTCTGGAACGCCTCTGACCATTACCAACGGCACGACGTATGGCGACAATGCTGGCGTTGGCAACGGCGTCGGCACAGGGTCCTATCCCGATGTCATTGGTAATCCCAAGGCTGGCATCCCGCCGAACACCGACCTTGCGGGGCCCAGCTATTCTAAATTCTTCTACAACCCCGGTGCCTTTGCTTTGCCGACGGGACTCACCTTCGGGACAGCAGGTAGAAACAGCCTGCGCAATCCGGGCCGCGTCAACTTCGATATGGCACTCTTCAAGCACTTTGCCATCAAGGAGAGCATGGCCTTCGAGTTCCGTGCAGAGGCCTTTAACGTTTTCAACCATACCGAGTGGAGCGGCTACCCTGGTTCAGTGAGTTGCACTGGAGCGACCAACTCTGCCGGGGACCCTAATTGCCTGGGGCCGGGAGGCGCCGATCTCTTCCAGATCAATGCGGCGCACATCGGGCGCATCCTGCAACTAGGCGCGAAGTTCCTCTTCTAACCGAACGAACATCACAAACAAAAGCCCGGCCTCGCAAGAGGCCGGGATTTTTTTCGCTGCCTATGTGGGGACGGCCGCCTCGGCCGTCCCGCCAGGGCGAAGCCCGGCGGAACTAGGGATAAGCGAGAGCGCGCCAAAAGCCAAAAGCTAAAAGCTAAAAGCCAAAAGCCAAAAGCCAAAAGCCAAAAGCCAAAAGCCAAAAGCCAAAAGCCAAAAGCTCCTACCCCACCTGCACCGTCGCCCGCGCCCCCACCGCTTGCAGCGCCCGCTCCAGATCCTCAATCAGATCGTCGCAGCTCTCGATCCCCACCGACAGCCGCACCATCTGCTCGGTGACGCCCATCTTCTCCCGCTGCTCGGCCGAGATCATGGCGTGCGACGTCAGCACCGGAATCGACACCAGCGACTCCACGCCTCCCAGGCTCGTCGCCAGCGTGAACAGCCGCATCGCCTCGCTCACTCGCCGCGCGTCCTCGCCCGTGCCCTCCACCTCAAACGTCACCATGCCGCCGCCGCCGCTCATCTGCTGGCGCGCAATGGCATGCTGCGGATGGCTCTTCAAAAACGGATAATGCACGCGCCGCACTTTCGCGTGTTGTTCCAGGAATTCGGCCACGCGCAGCGCATTCTCGTTCTGCCGCGCCACCCGCACCGCCAGCGTCTTCAGCCCGCGGATCAGTAGCCATGAGGCATGCGGGTCCATGCAATTGCCCAGCGTCGTGCGCGTCTCGTGGATCGGTTCCATCAACTCGTGCCGCCCTGCCACCACGCCGCAAGTCAAATCCGCATGCCCGCTCAAATACTTCGTGCCAGAGTGCATCACCAGGTCGATGCCGTACTCCGCCGGATGCTGGTTGATGGGCGTGCCGAAAGTGCTGTCGATCATGCTGATCAGCTTGTGCTGCCGGGCCAGCGCCGCAGCTTTCTTCAGGTCGACCACGCGCAACGCAGGGTTCGTCGGCGACTCCAGATACAGCAGCCGCGTATTCGGCCGGATCGCCCGCGCGTATTGTTCGTAGTCGTTGGTATCGACGAACGTCGTCTCAATGCCCAGCCGTGGCAGCCACTGCGAGAAGAACTTCGTCACCCCGCCGTAGATGTCGCGCTGCGCGACAATGTGATCCCCCGTCTTCAGCAATGCCAGGATCGTGGTGGTGATCGCTCCCATGCCGGAAGCGAAAGTGCGCGCCGACTCCACGCCTTCGAGCGCCGCCACGGCCTGCTCCGCCACTGTGTTCGTCGGATTCCCCCACCGCGTGTAGTAGCGGTCGGTCGTGGTCACGCGCTGCTGCTCGTCGTTGTCTGTGACCTCAAACGTCGATGTCTGATAGATCGGCGTGCCAACCGGACCGTTCTTCTTTTCCAGGTCAGCCGCACCGTGTACGGCGGCAGTTTCAAGGCGACGCGTGTGCCGTTTCATGGTTACCTCGCTGCCTCCAGAGTAATTGCGCCCATTCGACTCGGGCAAGTGAAACGCGCACCAGGCGTCTCAGTTCGCGGAAATAATCATGTGGGGACAGCCGCCCTCGGCTGTCCGTCGAGCGAAGCTCGACAGCTCTGTCGCACCATTTATAATCCCCACTTCGTACTTTGCTCATGGACTTGGGACTGAAAAACCGCGTGGCCCTGGTCGCCGCGTCCAGTCAGGGACTCGGCCTCGCCACTGCCGAAGCCTTCGCCGCCGAAGGCTGCCGCGTCGCGATGTGTGCGCGCAACCAGCAGACGCTCGAGGCCGCCGCAGAGAAGATCAGAAAGCGGCACAACACGGAAGTCTTCGCCGAACCCTTTGACGTAGCTGACTCCGCCGCCGTCGCCCGTTTCGTAGCAGCCGTGGCCAGCAAGTTCGGCAGCGTCGACATCTGCGTCACCAACGCCGGTGGGCCGCCCGCCAAAGGATTCCTCGCCGCCACCCTCGACGACTGGCAGCGCGCTCTGGAGTTGAACTTCCTGAGCACGGTTTATTTCGCTCGCGAAGTGATCCCTCACATGCAGCGGAAGCACTGGGGACGAATCATTACCATCACGTCGATCACCACCAAGCAGCCGGTGGCCGACCTCGTGCTCTCCAACGCGGTGCGTGCAGCAGTGGTCGGATTGGTCAAGAGTCTGGCCAACGAGTTTGGCAAAGATGGAATCCTGGTCAACAACGTTGGTCCCGGTTTCACCGCCACCGACCGTCTGAAGGAATTGGCCAAAGCCCGCTCGTCCGCCTCCGGAAAAAGTGAGCAGGAGATTTTCGACGCCTGGGCCGCGGACGCTCCGCTCAAGCGCTTGGGCGAGCCGCGTGAACTGGCCGAGACCATCGTCTGGCTGGCCTCGGAACGCGCGTCTTACGTCACCGGCCAGACCGTGCTGGTCGACGGCGGCATGTATAAAGGATTGTAAGAATTTTCGGCGGCTCTGAGTTGTGCCTCCGCCATGCTTTTCGGTAGGCCTTGCCTAGGGGAGAGCACGGTTTTGGGTAGGATGGTTTTGGAAAGGCCCAGCTCTGGGACTTGCATGGTTTTGGGAAGGGCCCGGCTTTCAGCCGGGCCGTAAAGGCCGCAAAGAGACGCGGCTTTAGCCGCTGAGGGCGAACGCTGTTACCCTCATCATCATTGATTCGAAGATCCATGCGATCGATTGCTTCCAGAATGTCCGTCATGAGTGGGGAAGGCGCGCTCTCCGTCTTCGCCCGCGCCAAAGAACTCGAAGCCCAGGGGCATTCCATCATCCATCTGGAACTCGGCGAGCCTGACTTCCATCCGGGCAAGTCGGTAATCGAATCGGCCGCCAAAGCGTTGTCTGACGGCAAAGACCGCTACTGCGCCGTCGCTGGCGTCCCCGCTCTGCGCGAAGAAATCGCCGCCTATCTGGCGACCACCCGCAAGATCACGGTTTCTCCTGCCAATATCGTGCTCGCGCCCGGCTGCAAGCTCGCACTCTTCCTCGCGATGATGGCCCTGCTCGAGCCCGGCGACGAAGTCCTGTATCCCGATCCCGGCTTCCCCGGTTATGCCTCGATCACGCTTGGTTTGGGCGCGGTCCCGGTGCCTTTTACGCTCTCGGCCCGCAATCATTTTCAGCCGGACCCCGCGGAAGTTGCGTCAAAAATTACTCCCCGCACGCGCATGCTGCTCACCAATTCGCCCGGCAATCCCACCGGAACCGTCTCCACCGACGCGGTGCAGCGCGCCCTCGCCGAACTGGCCGTCAAGCACGACCTGTGGGTGCTCTCCGACGAAATCTACGCGCGCATCCTCTACAGCGGCGAATATCTCTCCATGCTGCGCTATCCCGGCATGCACGAGCGCACGCTGATTATCGACGGATTCTCCAAGAGTTTCGCCATGACCGGATGGCGCTTAGGATACACCGTCGCTCCGCCCGAGGTCGTCCCCGCGCTGCTGATGATGGCGGTAAACAGCTACACTTGTGTCGCCGAGTTCACGCAGTATGCCGCCATCGACGCTCTGCGCGATCGCGAGGGCAACACGCCGCACATGGTAGGCGAGTTTACCCGGCGCCGCGAACAATTCGTGCGCGATCTGAATCGCGTCCCCGGTTTCCGCTGTTTGGCCCCCGAAGGCGCGTTCTACGCCTGGGTCGACATCACCGGGACCGGCATGAGCGCCGAAGACCTGTGCCGCATTCTGTTGGAAGACGCGGGCGTCGCCGCCATTCCCGGCGCCGCCTTCGGGCCGGCCGGCAAAGAGTTCATCCGTTTCTCTTTCGCCTCTTCGATGGCGACTCTGCAAGAGGCGGTGGAGCGGATTGTA
>JADGNP010000117.1 GCA_017883425.1 Candidatus Sulfotelmatobacter sp.
AGTCGGGTTCGTGCACGGAGTGGGAGTCTGCGGACTCAACACCGTTCCAGCCTGCGTCGGCGGCGTGGGAATCGGATTCGGCAGCACCAGAACGTGGAGGTACGAAGCCCCGCTCGTGCTCTCCACGAACGCTACTTTCGTTCCATCGGTCGAAAGCACCGGCGACGTCCGGATCTGCCCTCCCGTCTGCGTCACCGTGTCGTACGCGAATGCCACCCACGGCGATCCGCCATTGCACGCCGGACTCGCTTCCGTGTATAGGTTGTTGATTCCGACCAGGTTGGCCTGCGTCCCTGAAGTCACGGTCAGCCCAAACAGAACGTAATCGGAACTGCAACTCTCCCCGCCTATGTCAAACCGGTATTTCGCAGGAAACTGGTTCTGCGGCACGTACCCGTTCTCCAGCGAAACAGCCCAATCGATCTTCATTCGGCGCCGACGCCGAATGACGCCTCTGCGTGCGTTTTCCACCGATACTTGCCGCATCACCATGTTGTAAACATGCCGCGGGTCCCGCGCTCCCGCCGCCAGTACATCCTCGGCTCGCATGCCCGGCATCAACAAGTGCCGCGAACTCCAGTCCTGCGGATACCCGAGGTGCGTCTGGCCGGTGCTCGCGTCACCTGGTGAGGTCCTCTCCATCCCTGCCTGGCCCGAAAGTGGAGCGCCCATCAGGAGCAACCCAGCGGCCACACAGAACCAATGGAACGCGTACCATCGCATCATGTCTCTCCTCAAAATTTCACTATCGTGCCATTCTCATCTTCGCTCACATTTTGGGAATCTGGGACGTTACCTTCGTAACTTAACGTGCTCAACCGGATTCCCGCCTGGTGACCGATGTGCATGGGGGACTACCCCAACTTGGGACTGCCCCTCGATGAAAGCGAAGGCAGCCGACTGAGCCTTCGCGCTTATCCCAATCAATCCTTCAGGCGGTGAGGAGCCTATCTTCTCCCGAAAACGGGTGGTTTTGCAATGAGTTCGCGAGGGATTGGATTTGAATCAGTGGCCCCCCGGAAACTGCTCGCGTCCGTGTCAGCATGTTTGCCGAGGGGATGCCTGTTCTCTGAAAAGACTTCTCGCAATCTGCCGTGGAAGGTCCTCGCATGTTGCCCTCCATGTAGGCCAAGCCGGGGCAACGCGTACATGTTCCTACGTGAGCGCAAGTCGAACAGGTCGGAAGATCCCTGGCACGAATCGAGCGCACTTCGTTCAACTGCGGAGAATGGCGCCAGATGTCGAGGAATTTCTGCCGACGTACATTGCCGCTGGGCAGAGGAAATTGCACACAGGGAAACACATCGCCGTAAGGAGAAATGTAGCAGGCGGTGTGACCGGCGCTACACGGGAAACCCTCCATGATGTCTTCGCCAGGTGCAGGCGGAGGAGCGCAGAATTCCTCCGCGTTGCCCACCAGTTCCGGGTTGTGGAAGACCTGCTTGAGCTCAGACCCCTGAATTCGCAGGGCGAGGATGGATGTGTCTCCGTCCATTTTTGGCGTGATGGTGGGGTCGAGTGTGTAGACGACTCCCAGTTCCCTGGCCAGCGTGATCACGCCAGGCTGGTCAGCGAAATTGCTAGCCATGAGAACGTTGGCAATGGTGACCTTTAGCCCGTGGGATTTCAAGAATCGAATCGCCCGGATGGTGCGCTTCAGTGACCCCGGTAGTTTTGTGATGGCATCGTGAACCTCCGGCCGATGCGAGTAGACACTGATCTGTACCTGCTCGACGCCGATCTGGCGAAGTCTCGCGGCTTCCTTCTCGTGGATCATCACCCCGTTGGTCTTCACCTTTACGTTGAACAATAGCTGCCGCGCCCGTTCCACGATTTCAAAAAAGTCACGGCGCATGAGAACTTCGCCCCCGCTGAGGGAGAGGAAAAAGACTCCGGCATCGGCGAGTTGGGCGAGCACATCGGTGATTTCCTCCGTCGTCATCTCGCCATGGTCGTCGTGATCCAGGTAGCAATGCACGCAGCGCTCGTTGCAGCGGTAAGTGATATCGAGGTGAACGCTGATGGGCAGGCCCAACTTCAGCGCTTTTTGATTCATCTCCGCCAGAAGACTCATCGGCTCTCCGGGGTCGGGGAGGACCCTATCAGTGGCTTTTCCGATACCAGCAGAATACCGTGTTGTGAGAGTTCGTCGACGAAGCGGGCGGCACCGCGCTGCGCTTGTTCCGGATTGACATCGAATTCCTGGCAGATTTTGCCGGCGATGATTTCTGACAGTGGCGTGCGCCCGTCCGCTGCCTGCCAAATCGCAGAAGCGACTTCATTGAGCGTGAAAAAAGTCGAATCTGCGGTCGACATCACCATCATTTCACCGCCCAGGAGGCGGGCGGCGATCGCCGAGCTTCGCGCAATATATTTTTCGGCCATCATGATTCTCCGGTAGCTAACGTATTATGTCCCAGACTCGGTGGTCGGGGACGAAAACCAATCTGCGGATGGGAACCAAACTAGCAAACTCGCACGCCGACTGAAAAACGAGTTCCACCAACTCAGGATCATCGGCGAAAAACAAGACATTTCTCAGCAGTCGCTGGACGGCTTCCGTGGCACCCACCGGTTCGATCCTGTTCTGCAAGCCTTTCTCGAGCAAAAAGAGTGCGCGGAGGGGGGCAGATTGGTTCTCGCCGATCCGTGCCAACTCTCCCGCAAAAGGCGTTCCGCAGGCCATATACCGATTGCCTTCGCGCCGCACGTAGGAGATTTCGTCGGTGAGCAGCTTCGCATCGGGCGGTGCCAGGCGGGAAATCGTCGTCTTGCCGGCGCCGGAAACCCCTGCAAACAGAAAAGCTTTCCCCCCGCGAATAGCGCTGGCGGCATGAACCAGGAAACCTCCTTGCCTCGCCAGGATGAGAGTGTGAACGATGCGCAATAAGGAATCGACGGCGTAGGGATTGCGCAATTGACGGATCTGCCCCTTCCCGGCATGCGGATTCCAGCGTGCTCGGAAGTCGCCCCGCTTCAGGAGCCACACGCCTTCTTCGATCTTCACCTCCAGGTCATCGTTGGCAGGGGCGGATTCCGATGGCTCGTACAGATCGATCTCGAACTCGAAGTGCGAACTCGGCGAAGTCCCGACGAAACCCGCGTAGCGATTCTCGATCAGCCGACGAAATGAGGGGTCGTGCGTGCTCAATGCAATCACCATTCCTCCGATCTCGATGGATACGCTCTCTTTCGCGGTCGTGTGGAGGGCGGTCGTCATTGATGAGAAGTACGGGATGGAGAAATGCCGGGAATCCCGCGCACTGCACCGAATACACCGCGAAAAGACTGTCCGGAGCGCGTCAGGCCTGCCTGCAGGCGCGCCGCATAAATACGCAACGTGAGATTGCGGAATCTGTCGCAGCGGCACAGCATCCATGCCAGAGCGGAATGGAGCAGCGAGACTCGTCGGCTCGGAACGAAACTGCGATTGGCACGACGAATGCTCGCCACTCGGCCCAGTAGCTCGGAGGCGGCTGCGGGTGGATCGCTGTGGGGCATTGCGTCACCCCTCGTGATCCACGAAAGGCAATCCTGACCTCGTCGCCTTTCGACCAGCCGATGAACAAAGAAGTGGTTGTTTCGCAGAACTAACACGATGTCTCCAGGAACGACCTCGTCGTACGCTGCGCTTTGAATCGTGAGCAGATCGCCCGGCCACACCGAGGGAAGCATGCTCGTTCCCCATGCCTTCAGAAAAACGGTGCCGCGGCAGCGAAGAATCTCGGCCGCAAGACCAAGCTTAGGATCCTCGCGAGCTTCCGGCATGGATAGCATAGATCGCAGTAGCCCTACGAGGCATTCCGGTGGAATCTGCACTGAAAATTAGTGGGTTGGACTTTGCCGCACGACAGCGCCATAGTTTCGAAAACCTTCTCATACCGGAATGCAGGTTCTTGATAGGGCTTTTTCGTCGTGCGGGGGCTCTCGACTGCGTTCTTCTCGGTCGTGTTCCCATCCTGTTCAGCCATAAGAAATAAGTTGCAGCAGCCCAGACCGCAGAGTCCGCGAACCGGCGGCGCGCGACTACGAACCAATTCTTCCCCCAAACGTACCACCAGAACCGGATATGGTCGAGTACCGCTGCTGGTACTAGAGACACAAGATAGGCACATGACTCACCGAAGATAGTGTTGGGCCGCGGTAGCGGTCGAAGCCGTCCAAAGGGCGGGTTCGCTATCGGGAGTCTCTCAGGAGGACAGCAGCAGGCTCTTACGCTCCTCATGGCCACCTGCCTGCGCCCTGACCTGCTTCTGTTGGCACACTGCGGCCCTTGATCCCAAAAGCGCGGACCTGGCTCGCGCTGACCGAGGAGGTGATCGCGGGCGACAAGCTTACCACCTTGATGGTGACGCACTGGATGCACCAGGCGGTAAGTTTGGGAGACCGTTTCATCATGTTGCACCCGTAGCCAGATCATCGACGATTTTCAAGGCGCCGAAAAACGGCGGCTTCGGCCGGATGACTTTACTGGCGCGCTTCGAAGAGGTGCGGTGCGCTGAACAGCTGGACGAAAGCGCCGCCCAGATGCTGGCCGAACAGCACATTTGGTTGGGATAGAACTCGGACGCGTTTGCTTTGGGCAGAGGGCTACCAGTCTCGCCCTTTCGGTTGCGAGGTGGGTTCACAATTCCGCCATGGCCACGGTTTCCGAGGCCCCCCTATAATGCCGGACGGCCGAATTTCCCAGGTCCGGTTTGAAGTCTTGGCCTCTCGTCTGGGAGTCTTTCCATCCGCCACGAGGTTCAAGCGCTGGTTCGCATACGCCCCGACTTCGAATGGTTTGCTCACAGCTTAGTTCCATCTCATGCGTACGGCTCATGTCGGCTCTGTGTCCGACCACCGCGCTGAAAATGAGAACCACCAAGTACCCAGAGTCCCTTTGCCTGATATTGGCGTTACCGTTATCAGGGAGACGTGTGCCGCCTCCTGCGGGGACATTACTCCCCGGTCATAGCTCTTACAGACTCATTCGTCGATGTGCGATCTGTAAAGCTGTCGAAAAAGATTGTCTGACAAAGGGAGGTGAACCGATCAGACCGTGCGTCCCATCGCACGTAGCCTACGAGGTAGGGCGGGGAGGCAACAATCCGTCCAAAGCCCTCGGACAATGTACCCACAACCGCAAGGTTGGCACCGGAACTGTGAGGCAAAGGTGCATCTGCCAGCATAGAGGCGGAGAGGGCCTAGGCTTGATAGCAGCGGTCAGAATGCACAAACGCTCGTAAGCGTCGTCATGAGTAGAGAACCTAATATGCTGAGCGGTTCTTCGGGCTGTGGGCACGGGGAGTATTGGCTGCCCCGTCATGGGCAAACCACACAGCCGGCGTAGAGAGCGGACCTAAACTATCGCGTCTTTGCGACGGAACAGAGTAAATCCGTATCGCTCCCAGAGAACGGGAAAGTACATCGCAAGATGGACTGACGGCGGTGCGGACAGCAGATCAGGGAGGAAGCGAAGGCTTCTCTGTAATGGAGGAGATACCGGTTGCGTCTATGCAGGGCAACATCACCGGACGCGAAAGCGGGCAGACTTCCCTGTGGTACTTCACGTGAGAGAACTTGGCTATTCGGCTTATGAGACAAAGCAGATGACAACAGCGCAAGCTGCTGGTGCGGTTTCAAGCGAAGCGGCGGAGTGGTACGCCATCGACTGGCAAACCATCCACCGCCATGTTCGCCGACTCCAAGTGCGTATCGCGCAGGCGACGAAGCAAGGCAGATGGGGCAAGGTGCGAGCCTTGCAACGCCTGCTGACCCACTCCTACAGCGGCAAGGCTCTTGCCGTTCGACGAGTGACAGAAAACGATGGCAAGAAAACCCCCGGTGTGGACCAAGAAATCTGGGACACGCCAGAGAAGAAAACACAGGCAGTCCATGAACTCAAGCGCAGGGGCTATCAACCTCAGCCTCTCCGACGCGTCTATATCCCCAAGTCGGACGGCAAAACGAGGCGCCCGCTCGGAATCCCCACCATGAAGGACAGAGCGATGCAAGCCCTCCACTTGCTCGCACTGGATCCCGTGGTGGAAACCACTGCTGACAAAAACTCGTACGGGTTTCGTCAGCAGCGATCCTGTGCGGACGCGATCCAACAATGCTTCAATGCACTGAGGGTCGCAACCACGCAGTGGATTCTAGAAGGCGATATCAAAAGCTGCTTCGATGAGATCTCCCACGATTGGCTCTTGGCTCACGTTCCCATGGACCGGGCCATCCTCCAAAAGTGGTTGAAAGCCGGGTATATGGAGAAACACGTCCTTCACGAAACGACGGAAGGAACGCCCCAGGGGGGAATTATTTCCGCAGCGCTCGCCAACCGTGCGCTAGACGGCTTGGAGCGAGTGCTCAGAGAAAAATACCCAAGCAGAACTCGCCTCAAGTCGCTTGGAGATAAACTTCCCTCCCTGAATTTCATCCGTTATGCGGACGACTTCATCATCACCAGTAAATCGAAAGAGCTACTGGAAAGGGAAATCAAACCCCTCGTCGAGCAATTTCTGCAAAAACGGGGACTTGAGCTTTCCCCCACGAAGACAGTCATCACGCACGTGGAAAAGGGCTTTGATTTTCTGGGACAAAACGTGCGCAGATACCCTAACGGGAAACTGCTCATCAAACCCTCCAAGAAGAACGTCAAGACCTTCCTGGAAGGCGTCCGAAGGACAATCAAAGCCGCGCTGGGCTCTTCTGCCGCCGCTCTGATCGAGGAACTCAACCCCAAGATACGAGGTTGGGCCAACTATCATCGGCACGTGGTGAGCAAACGCACGTTCACCCGTGTGGATCACGCTATCTTCTCTCGTCTGTGGCAATGGGCACGACGACGGCACCGAAACAAAAACCCGCGCTGGATCAAAGAAAAATACTTTGAGCGGCGTCGGGACAGGGATTGGTTCTTCGTCGGGGAAAGGTACGATCACCAGGGGCAGCCCTCTAAAGTCCGGTTGCTATTAGCTGCCCGTACCCCCATCCAACGACATGTCAAGGTTAAAAGCGACGCGAACCCCTACGATCCTGCCTGCGAAACTTACTTCGAGAAACGCGAAGCGGATCACATGCGGGACACGTTCCGAGGCTCTCGTATTCTTCGCTATCTCTGGCATGAACAACGTGGTCTCTGTCTGGCATGCAAGACCAAAATCACCCGCATCACGGGATGGCGCTTGCACTCCTGCGTCCCCCGCGTCATGGGTGGTTCGACCAGTGTCGAGAACCGCGTCTTACTTCATCCCGAGTGCCATGACAGGGTCCACCGCCTGCGTCTTTCTGTATCCAAACCGCGTCTCCCTCACCGAGGCGTTCGAAGTGCTTGAGCCGGATGACGGGAAACTGTCACGTCCGGTTCTTAGAGGGCCGGGTCCCAGCAATGGGGTCCGGCTACTCGATCCCAGTCGCTCTCCTCTCCTTCGGCCTAAGCCTCGTGCGAGGAGTCTCTGCAGGTTGCTACCAGCTCCTGCTGCTCGCGGGACCTTCCCGACGTTATCTCTGTGAATCCTTCCCTGGGTGCCTGGGCCCCTGTCACGGCGGTCCCGCGGAGTGCACATGCCTGTTTCTTCCTCCACGTCATCGGCCTTCCCCCGTTCACTATCGAGGTCGGCTTCCCGCGTCTTCCCGTCAAACGATTTCACGACGGATCGCTTTTTCGAGACTGCAGCCATTTCGTTATGTTCAGGCCCCCAAGTTTGCTCGCCTCCCCGAAGGTTCCTACCGCTGCGACTTACCGCCGCAGGGCAGCCGAGGCTTTTACATCCGAGCAGAACATGCTTCGTTGCCTCCGCATGCATCGGATCTGCTAACCATCCGTACCCAGGCAATTGATGGTGTGGGGACTTGCACCCCACAAGATTCACAGCCTTGTCGGCTGCTCCAGCGTTGTTGCAATCGGTCGCGTGGGTATCTTGGCCATCAGCCCGGCCTTTGTCGCTCAATGGTGCACACCGATACGACGATTCTGGATGGGTGGTGGGCCAAAGTCTCCGCAAGCTATGGTTTGGCGAGTCATGCCTGGAAAATACCCCGCGCGTGTGGTGGGTAGTTACTCTAAAGTTGGCTATACCGTGGCGAGGGGATGTAGGCTAGCTAGCCTGGGCTGCCTCGAAGTCCGTACGGGTTGTCACTTCGGGGACTGGAACCGTCTGGGATACGAGAGCGCGATCCAGCGCGTCCGCAAGGACGACCGGGAAAACCGAGGTCAACAGATTGGCGTCCACGAGAAGAGAGCGATCCGTGTAGAATCGGTAGATTTTCATTGAGCCGAGCCGGCGATTGGCAGTGGTGGCCAACTCCAACGTAAGATTCCAAGCCGCCCAACTATCGCGAAACTCCGGAGCGTCGGGCTTGCTCCATTCGAAATGTAACCTCTCTCCTGGTCTCACCCGCAGGCGTTTGTCGTCGATAGTTGGAGGTTCTTCCGCCTGGGCCTTGATGCTCAATTCGAACCCGTCAAAATCGTTGCTAGAAAAGGCGGATTCCAGGATCTGACACACCTGAGCATAATCGCTAGCGCCTCTCAACTCTTCGATGGCCCGGCGAATTGCAAGATCATTGGCAAATATGCCCCTCTGTTCGATGGTGCGCTGCGCAACACGACGGATTTCCCAAAATTCCAGATACCCCAAATGCTGAACGCCAAACCAGATGCACGTGCCTATAACCACCAGCACCAAGCCCAGCGTGCTTCTCCCAGGCCACAGCAGAAACAGACTCAGCAGGGCGAACACAGCCGACACCCCGTAGAGCACGATCACAACTTGCCGGGGCGACATGCCCTGTTGCAGCAGCTTGTGATGAATATGCTCACGATCGGCCGTGAATACGGGCCGACCGCTAATCAAGCGCCGCAGGACGGACAGAGTGGTCTCAAGAATCGGCAGACCGAAGGAGACGACCGGAATGGCGACGGCAATGATCGTGGGCGCCTTCTGGGCGCCCTCCAATGCCAAAGCACTCAGCATGAATCCGATGAACAAACTCCCGGAGTCGCCCAGAAAGATGGTCGCCGGATTGAAATTAAAACGCAGAAACCCAAGGATGGCTCCAGCCAAGGCGATTGTCAGCAGCGACACCGGTGACGAACCACTCGAGACTGCCACCACAAAAACGACGAAAGTAGAAAATAGCGCAGAACCGGCGGCCAGTCCGTCCAGACCGTCGATCAGGTTGAATGCATTCGTAATCCCAATGACCCATAGAACTGTAATGGGAAGCCCGATGTACCAATCCAAATGCCGCGCACCAAACAACACGGGCAGGTCGAGAATCCTCAAACCACCTGCAAAAAGCATGATGGCAGCAACACCTTGAACCGCAAACTTCGTGTACGGACCGACGGAATGGATGTCGTCGAAGAGGCCGAGCAGAAAAATAAGAGTGCCCGGCACAAGAACTGTCAGAAGGCTCCGAAGTGAGAGGCCAGCAGCCAATGCCGGAAAACGCAGACTAGCCAACAACGCAATGGCAACGCCAATCAAAAAGGACAGGAATACGGGAACTCCGCCCAACCGCGGCAACGGAGTTTCATGTAGGTCGCGATCCTGAATCGGGGGCGCAGCCCAGCCGCGGCCCATTGCGAGATTGCGCACGCCCCAGGTGAGGACCAACGAGGAAAACAGCGATACTGCAAAAGTGATCAGATAGAACGGGATCAATTGAACTCCCCGCATCGAGAGGCTGGAGCGGCGTACACACTAGCTCCTTCACTGAAGTAAACAGCTCGTTCGAGTAGAAACTGCCCAGATCAAAGCTTTTCGTAGGGAGAACTATAACAACTCTCAATCCAGAGTTGCAATCCTCACTTCTCGACATTCTGTGGAAAAAGTCCATGAACGTTTCACGAGAGAAAACTCGCGGGCCCAAGGGCGGAAAGAAATTCTGCGCCGGCGCCGAAAACGGAAAGATTCAGCTTATACCGTTCTCAGGCTCAGACGCAGCCTAGGGTTCCTTTTTCCCGGGTTGGAGAGGAAAGGTCGCCACCCCGAAACTGTATTCCGAAGCCAATTCCCTGACCTGTTTCTCGACCCACAAGTAAGTGCGTCTGAGCCCTTCTTCCAACGATATCTGTGGCTCCCATCGCAATACTTCTTTGAGACGGGTGTTATCTGAATTGCACCGGCGTACACCTTGAGAACCAGGAACGTGCGTCTTGCTCACGTGAACACCAGCAATATTTGCGATGATGTCAGCAAGTTCATTGATGGACACCATTCGATCCTGGCTCAGGTTCAAGGGCTCGGAACAATCAGATCTCATTAGCTTGTGCAACCCCGTAACACAATCATCGATATAGCAGAAGGATCCCGTCTGCTCGCCGTCACCCAAAATTTCAATTTCATTAAGGCCTTCAAGGTGTGCAGCTGCAATTTTGCGACATAATGCGGCGGGGGCTTGCTCTCGTCCACCGTGCCAAGGTCCGACCGGGCCGAAAACGTCACGAAGTCTCACAATCCGGGTTTCAAGCCCATAATCCTGCCGATAATGAATGCAAAGGCGTTCGGTGATGAGATTTGCCCATCCGTACGCATCTTGAGGCGCTGCCGGATAGGCATCTTCTTCCTTCAGGGGAACACAATTCGTTGCGCTTTGGGAGTGTTCTGGATAAACGCATGTGGACGACGTGTACAAGTATCGAGTGACACGATTTTGTCTGGCTGCTTCTATGCAATGAAGATTGAGTAGACAGTTATTATGCAAGATCTGGGCGTGATCACGGGAACTACAGCCCATCCCGCCCATGTCTGCGGCTAATGCGTACACCTCGTCGATCTCAGCTGTTGCCCGTACGCAGTCCTCCCACCTCCGTAGATCAAGCAACTCAAATTCGTTGGCATCGCTGGCACAAAACTCTGGACGCTTCAGGTCGACTCCCCTGACCCAATAGCCTTGCGCCCGAAGAAAAGAAACGAGATGATGACCGATGAACCCGCCTGCGCCGGTTACCAAACCCCGAACCGTGGTGCCCAATGTGTTCTCCCCTTACAATTCGCAACGTAAATAGGTTCCAAAGCTATTCTGGACGTGCCTGCGTCCCTCGACCCGCAGGCCGTAGGTCAAAGGCCCCTCCGCTCGACCGCACAAAATTACCACCTACAAGATGTATTCCGGCAAATTTTCTTGCGCGGCGATGGATGTTCCGTGTTAACGAGAAGGCAGGCCGGGAGTCTACCGTGTACTCGGTGGAGAGATACATGCGCCTCATCGCACGTACGGCGGCCGTCGCGCTCGCACTCGCGGCCTGCACTACCTCACAATCCGGCACCGCTCACGTCGCCACCATCTCATCCGGTGGCGAATACATGTCCGTTCAGAGCACTCGCGAGCAGACCGCCGATGAGCAGGTGAAGCAGGCGCTCAATCGCGTCGCCTTCGGTGCGCGCCCGGGTGACGCCGAGCGTGTGCGCGCGATGGGCGTCGACAAGTGGATCGAGATGCAGCTGTCGCCGCAGAAAATCGACGACCGCGCCGCCGACCAGTTTGTCGCGAAATTTCCGGTGCTCGCGATGAGCCCGGCCGATCTGCTCAAGGACTATCCCGAGCCCAATCAGCTGATTCGCGAGAAGAGGCAGGAGATGGCGCGCAACGGCGAGACCGTCATGCGCGACTCGAGCGGCGGGAAGCTCTCGGGGCTCGACATGACCGCCGCCGACTCGATGAAGTTCAAGGAGGCCGGTCGCCTCTCGCGGCAGATGCTCATCGAGCTGCAAACCGCGAAGGTTGCGCGCGCGGTAATCGGCGACCGGCAGCTCGAGGAAGTGATGGTCGACTTCTGGGAGAATCACTTCACGGTTTTCGCGGGCAAGGGCCCCGAGCGGTACTACCTGGGCCAGTACGAGCGCGACGCGATTCGTCCGCACGCGCTCGGGAAGTTCCGCGATCTGCTGGGCGCGGTGGCGAAGAGCCCCGCGATGCTCTACTACCTCGACAACTGGGAGAGCAGCGTTGAGGCGGATCGGCCGGCGTTTGTGGTTCGCGCGAATCGCGCTGGCGGAGGGAATGCCCGCGGCCGTAACGCGATGATGCGCAACGCGCGGCTCGAGGCCGCCGGACGGGACACGACGAAGAAGCCGCGCCCGCGCGGACTCAACGAGAACTACGGGCGCGAGCTGATGGAGCTGCACACGCTCGGCGTTGATGGTGGCTACACGCAGGCGGATGTCGTGAGCGCGGCGCGTGCGTTCACCGGGTGGACGGTGGAGAAGCCGCGCGAGGATGGGTCGTTCATCTTTCGGCCAGCGCTGCACGATGCCGGAGAGAAAGTCTTTCTCGGCCACACCCTGAAAGCGAATCGCGGCATCGAGGATGGTGAGCAGGTGCTCGACATCGTTACCACCGCGCCGGCG
>JADGNP010000565.1 GCA_017883425.1 Candidatus Sulfotelmatobacter sp.
TTCTCGGATTGAATGAGCTTTTCCTGCAAGGCCTTGAGGTCGTCGACAGAGCGGCGGGATCTTTCGAGAAAAAGCGAAAGCTCGGCTCGGAGCAGGCGTTGGCGCGAGAAAACCACGACGCCCATCACGACCATGGTCAAAAGACTCACGGTAATGCGGAAGGCCTTGACCGAAGGCGGAAGCTTCGGGTCCAGTTCGGAGTGTATGGCGGCCCAGAGGAGGCTGAACAGAGCGAGCATGCTCAGGCGTGTGATCCAGATGCCGAGCACAGGCCGTGACGGCTTGGAGTCGGACAGGTCGAGGTGGAGAGCGAGCAAGGGAGCGGCCGCCATCCAGGCGATGGAAACGCTCAGCGGGATGTCGTAGATGCTGCCGCTGTAGTAAAGCTTGTGACCGATGGCATAGTTGGCGACATAGGAACTGGAAGCGTAGAGTGCGCTGGCGCCGAGCAACTGTCCGTAAAGCTGCCGCCAGCCGCCATGAGCGGTGTAGGCGAGGCCGGCAAGCGCAACCAGGAGCACGAGTTTTTCGGTCAGATACGCGAAGTTGAAATTGGCGCTGTAAGCCGCCTCATTCACCTGCACGGTTTGCCATGGGATGACGGCGTATACATAAATGAAGACCCACCAGGTGAGCAGAAGGGTAAAGTCAAGCATGCGAATGCGTTCATCCCGCTCGTCTTCCCGCAGATGAGGAAGCACGGCGAGAGCGGCGATCATGGGCACCAGATGCAGGAACAGAACGACGTCGCCCAGGAAGGGGTCGGGCACTTCCTGACGCTTTAGGACTTCAAAGTAATTCCACATTCCCTGGTAAGCAAGCCAGAAGAGCATGCCCGCGCTCATGAGGATCCAAAAGAGCCGGATGTGGAGAGTGGGGCAGCGCGAGCGCGAGATATTGGGCAGGAAGGCGGCGGTGGCAACGAGCAGCAGAGTGCCCTGGATGAGGTCGCTGGCAATGGTGAGGGCGTCGCCTCTCGGCATGAGCAGAGACGCTGCCGTCTGGGCGAGAACCAGCGCGACCAGCAGAGAGACCCAGAGTTTCGTGAGTGCGGCCAAGGCAGACTACTCCGGGCTCCATTCTAGAGCGTGACTTGGAGTTGAGGGGGTTACTAGAGTAACCACTGGCAGGATGCTCGTGTCGGCGTCCCGTTGATTCGTGCCATAAGTTTGGGTTTGTCATCTTGATCGAAGCGAAGGTAGGGACAGCCGCCCGCCCTCGGCTGTCCGGCGGGGCGAAGCCCCGCCACGCTCTTGAGTGCAAGGAACCCCCGGCGAGCTGCGCTCGCCGGTTCAGCCGGGGGCGGCTGTTCCTGCGTGGGCTTCGCTCGAGCGGAAGTAAGAAGCTCATGGAGTTTGTCTGAGATTGCCTTTAGAATTAGGCGTTCCACTTTACAATTCAGCGCTTAGCGAACGAGAGTCTCTTGTCCTGGATGATCCCTCGATACCGTGATCTATGGCGCTTCCGGGCGCCGCTCAGCGCGGGCGAAATCCGGCGCACCGAACGTTGGCTCGCGACTGCCCGCGTGGCACTGACGATTGCGGCGGAGTTGGCCCTTTGGATGGAGCCGGTGCGCGGCTTTGTGTATTCGCGCTGGCTGTACTGGCTGCTGACCGGGTACCTGGTGCATGCGGTGGTAGTCATGCTGCTGGTTCGCTTCCGGCCGCAGTCTACAACCGCCTTTCGCCTGGTGGTGCATGCGGCCGACATTCTGTGGCCAGTGCTTATTTTCTTGTTCGCGACGGCGCAGCGGGGGCCGTTCTTTCTATTCTTCGTATTCGTGATGGCGGCGGCGGCATATCGCTGGGGTCTGTGGGAGACCGTGGGTACGGCGGTTGCGGCAGTGGCCCTGCTGTGGATTGAAGCCTCTGCGGTACGAGCTGGACTGGAATCGCCGGTGGATCAGTGGCTGGGCGTGCTGCATCTCCCGCGGCTCGATGTGAGCGTGCGGGAACTGGATCCGCAACAACTGTTCATGTTTTCGTTCTATCTGATTGTGCTCGGGTTTTTGCTCGGCTACATGTCGGAGAACCAGAAGAAAGTGCGGGCGGAGCGCGCCGTGATCACGCGCGTTCTCAGTTCCACGCGGGTGGAGGCGGGACTGACCGGGACCATGCAGCAGATTCTTGGGGAGGTGATGAGCATCTACGGCGCGCGCCGGGTGCTGAGCGCTTCGCAGGAAGCGCACAGTTACCGGGTATATCTGGCCGAAGTGAGTCGCGGCCCCGAGGGCAGCGAAGCGCTGCGCTGGCGCGAGGCTTTGCCGGAAAGCGAAAAGGCGTATCTGTTCGACTCGCCGGCGGACGCGATTTACGCGTCGCGCAGTGCCAAGGGATTTCACACCGTGCTGTTGGATCGCGACGGAGGGCGCCTGCGCGATGCAAGCGCGGAATTCTTGGGTGCGCTGGCGGGGGTGGAGAAGTTTGACGTGATGGTTTCGGTGGCGTTGGTGTTCGGGACCGAGTGGTCGGGCCGGGTGTTCTTGTTCGATCCAGAGATGATGGGGGAGCCGGAAGAGGAAATGCGGTTTCTCCAGGAGTTCGCGCAGCAGGTGGGTCCAGCCATCTACAACGTGTACCTGATGCGGCGGCTCCGGGAGCGGGCGGGGGCGGTGGAGCGGGGACGGCTCGCGCGCGAACTTCATGATGGAGCGATTCAATCGCTGATCGCGGTGGAAATGCAGCTGGACGTGCTGCGGCGCCAGTCGGGAACGCAGTCGCCGGTGGTGAACGCGGAGCTGGGGCGGATCCAGAAACTGCTGCGGGAAGAAGTTCTGAAGTTGCGCGAACTGATGCAGGCGATGAAGTCGTTTGAGGTGAATGCGGACCGGCTTCTGGGTTTCATTTCCGACACGGTGGAACGCTTCCGGCGGGAGACGGGAATCGCAGCGGAGTTCGTCAGCGAACTGGAGCGGGTGGATTTGGCGCAGAGAGTCTGCCGGGAACTGGCGCGCATTGTGCAGGAGAGCCTGGTGAACGTGCGCAAGCACAGTGGAGCGCACCATGTGCTGGTACGGCTGGCGCAGCGGGCCGGTAATCTGCAATTGACGGTGGAGGACGACGGAAAGGGGTTTTCTTTTTCCGGAAGGTTGTCGGATGCGGAACTGGAGACAACCGGTAAGGGGCCGGCGGTGATCCGGGAAAGAGTACGATTGCTGGCGGGCGAACTCACGATAGAATCGACTCCGGGGCACGGCGCACGGCTGGAAGTACGGATTCCGCCGGCGAGAAAGGCCAAACATGGATAAACGCATTCCTCCCATACGCATTGTGATTGCCGACGATCACCCTATTTTTCGCGACGGGCTGCGGCGCCTGCTGGAATCGGAAGGCGATATGAAAGTAGTGGGCGAAGCCTGCGACGGCCACGAGGCGGTCAAGCTGGCGACGGAGATCAAGCCCGACATTCTTCTTCTCGATCTAGCCATGCCGCACCACACCGGGCTGGATGCGCTGCGCGACCTGAATACGAGCGGGGGCGCGGCGGGGGCGGTGCGCATCATCCTGCTGACGGCGGCGGTGGAAAAAAAGCAGGTGGTGGAGGCGTTGCAGTTGGGCGCTCGCGGCGTGGTGCTGAAGGATTCCGCCACGCAACTGCTGCTCAAGAGCATTCACGCGGTGATGGCCGGGGAGTACTGGGTCGGTCGGGACAGCGTCTCGAATCTGGTGCAGTACCTGCGCAACCTCATGCAGA
>JADGNP010000118.1 GCA_017883425.1 Candidatus Sulfotelmatobacter sp.
GTCCGCGGATGTGCCATTCAGGGCGGTCGCCATCCGGCTGACGGGATTGGACGTGGCGATGGCTTCCACTCGCCGCGCCACATCCTCACCCCGGCGGCTAAACTCGCGCTGAAACTGCGTGACCAGCGCTGCCGTGCGCTGATCTTCGGTCTTCTCGAACGCACGGCGCGTTACCGCCAGCACCAGCAACGCCACGGCCGCCACTGACAGGAAAACCGTCAGCGCGAAAATGGTCAGAAGTTTGCGGCGGAAGGTCATGGTTTGCCCATCATTCTTTGCCCATCATGGTTTGCCGATCCCCAGCCATGCGTCGCCTAGAGTCCAGCTTCCGTCGGGGCGTAGCGTCCAATCCTTCAAGGTCGCTGCTGCTGCGTACGACGCCGGGAGATGAAAAAGAGGAATCACTTGCTGGGTTGCCAACAGCGACTGCTCGGAGGCATATAGATCTTCCACTGCGCCGCCTTGGCCTTTCCCTGCTGGCACTCCGGCCAGTGTGGCCACAGCGGCCAGCGCGATCCACGGATCGGGCGACGCCAGCGGAATTCGCACCAACCGCAGATCGGAGGTAGCCGCCGTAGGTTGCAGCAATAATCCGGCATCTTTGCCGTTTAGCGCGATGCGTTCGGCCAACAAGCGGGCCACCGGGTCACTGCCATCGTATGCGACAGTCCAGGTTGGGATCGTGCGTACTTGCTCGCGCGCGTGACGCGCCCGCGGCAGGTCCGCGTCGGTGGGGAACACGAATCCATATCCACTCATCCAGTTCGGAAGAATGCTGGCCGTCGCCTGTCCCGCGCCCTGCAGCAGAACGCTGCGGATCGACCCGCGCTCCACGCTCAAGGCTAAGGCCTCGCGAAGGAGTTCCTCTTCTGGAGACGCCGCATCGCGAGTGAAAAGCAGCGCCAACAGTTCCATGGGCATGGAACTTGCCAGGCGGCGTCCTTCCTGCGAAACCCGGTGCGTCTGTTCGGGCGCCACTTCCACCAGATCCGCCTTGCCCAGTTCCAGTGCGGTCATCTGATCGCGAAAACTTTTCCCCATCTCGATCTCGATGGCGTCGAGGAACGGACGCCCGCGCCAGCAGTTCTCTTCCGCCGCCAGCGCCAACTTTTTTCCCGGCTGCCAATCGACCACGTGGAACGGCCCTGTGCCGCCTGGCGTGCTGTCGAGATTCCTCTTCACGATTGCGTTCCGCGGCAACGCCAGTTCCGCCAAAAGTTCGGGACCGGAGCTGGCGCTCTCAATCACTACCGAGTCGGCATCCGCAAGCACATTCCACGCCGGATTCGCGGTGCGTAGGGAAGCGGCTGCAATCTCAGGGCTGAGCGGCGTTCCGTCGTGAAACTTCACTCCGCGCCGGATTCGAAACTGCCAGCGTTGATTTCCCGGCGGGGCCTGCCATGACGTGGCCAGCGAAGGCTGAACCCGTAGGTTTTCGTTGCTGGTCACCAGCGTGTCGAACATGAGCATGGTCAGACTGCGTCGGGCGAACGAATCGGCCTGCGCCTTGTTCGCCTGATCAAAGTCCGCCGGGTCCAGCGACGTGGGCGCGGCGCGCATGGCAATGTGCAGCACGCCTCCGTACTGCGGACGCGTCTCGGCGTTCGCCGCCAGCGCCCCAATCATCATGCTACTGACTACAAGCGATCGCCAGTCGAAATGCCTCATAGCTTCCAGTCTCTCGGTTCCTCACAATTGCAATTGCCGTGTCGGCCTTCGCTTCTGTCCACAGTGCAGTAATGACGCCCGCGCCGGCGAAATCGATGGCCGCGCTTACTGCAACGGGATCGCGATCCGGAAACTCATACGCCCGCACCGAATCCCCGTTTCCTTCTCCAGAACTGGTGGCCAGCACCTGCCAGCCGGCGCCGCAGGCAGTCTTCACACTCGTCAGATCGCTGCCCCAGTCGAGTTTGGTCGCCTGATCGCTCATGCCGTCGACCATGTGTACGTGACCATCCGTGGCGGCGAAGAGCCACAGCAGATATTTCTCGCGCGGCAGCAATCCCGCCGAATAAAACTTGGACACGGTCCTGAACTTGCCCACGCCCGGAGTTAAGGCGCCCGTGAAGAAGTTGCGCGCCGGAGCGTAGAAAGCCCCCAGGGGTGGAATTGCTACCGAAGGCGATCCGGCATTGGGAAAAACGGAGAAGGTTCCGCCGCTCAGGGCGGCCGGTACGAGGGGCCACGGATCGTCGGTCTCGCGACAATTCAAGGTTTGTGGTGCTCCTGCAGTGCTGTGGCAGATCACGCCGGGAAGATAAACATCCAGCAAATGATCTCTGCCCGGGATCAGCCTTCCGCGCAAATCCCGCGGCCACGGCCGCGCATGGACGATGCCCAGCGTCTCTTCCTGCTGCCACTTTCCCGCCTGCAACCGGTAGAGCGCCACTTTCTCCGCGTCGAGCACAGCGATGCGCGTGGGCGCCGCGTTTTCCTCCAGCACGGCAACGTCGAGAATAGGATCATCCTGAGTCCACAGCGGGATCTTGCGCAGGCTGAGCGGCACAGACTCACGCGTCGTCGTCGCGCCCTCGGGGCGTGGCGCAGATACCATCACCACCGCAACCTCGCCTCCACCCTGACGAATTTCCGCCACCCAGACGTAAGCCGCCGGATTCTCGGACAGAGAAATCGCAACCGTGGCGGCCGACTGCTCCGTTTTCACGAAGCGAATGCCGAGCCCTTCGAGCGCGGTCCGCAGGCCGTTTTGAATGATCTCGCTATCGCGTTTTCCGAGGGTCGAGCGGTTCTCCACCGTAAGAGCCACCGCGCCAGGTCCCGTCGCGGCAACAATCTTGCGCGCCAGTTGCTGCTCCGGTCCGCTCCAGTCTGCCGCACCTGCAGCGATCGCCAACCCGAGCAGCACGCAAGAGAGTCGCACTGCAACGCGGAGGCTGGGAGCAGGGCGTAAGGCGCGATTCACTGAGTTCGGGATGACATTCGGGATGGCCGAATTATAAACCGCTCCGCTCATGTGGTCGGTCTCCTTGCCCTGTACTGTTTGGACACCACCGAAGTCCAGATAGAAACTGCGGGTGCCCCGTCCTAGCCGCGTTCTTTGCGGCTAGGATGGGGATTTTGCGTTGTGATAGGAATCTATCTCGGCTGCGCCTCCGCCGGCTCCGTCTGACCAGCCTGGTTCGCCACGTTCATGCTGCGCAACACGTCATTGGCGAAGAAAAACTTCCCGTCAGCCGGAACCATCATGATCTGCAGTTTGTCGGAGAGCCGCTCAGCGACGATTTTATTGATCAACAGCGGATTCTGCTTCAAAATCGCCGCCTCGCTGGAGAGCCGCTCCGCATCGGCAGCGGCGGTCACGCGAATGCGATCCGCTTCTGCCTCCGCCAGCAACTTCCGCCGTTCCGTCTCAGCCTTGCTGTCGATGACCTTGGCCTGGGCTGCGGCTTCCGCGTTTTGAATGGTTGCTTCCTTCCGTGCTTCGGCTTCCAGACGGCTCTGCTGGATTTGTTTTTCCTTCAGCGGCAGTGTGTACTGCATCGCATCGGATTCGCCTTTAGCCTGCAAGACGTGCACCTGCGCCTCGCCCTCAGCTTGCTTGATCTGCTGCACTTTCGTCGCCTCGGCTTCGAGTTCCGCGATGCGCACCTGTTTCTGCTTCAGCTCCGTTTCCACGCTCATGCGGTCGTTTTCCTGCTCTTTCAGCAGCAGAGTCTCCAGCCCCTTCGCGTACTCAGCGGGCAACTGGATATCTCGCAGCATCACTTCTTTCACCACAATTCCGTCGGCTGCCAGCTTCTGCGTGATCATGCCGGCCGCCCTCTGCCGCACCTCCTCCCGCTTGGCCGAGAAAACATCCCGCACCGTGTAATTCGGAACCAGCTCGCGCCACACGCTGGCCACGATCGGCGGAACAATCTCCTTCTCCACCGGACGGGGCAGGTTGCTTTGAATGTAGTCCAGTCGTTTGGGATCGAGCCGGTAACGCACCGTGATCGCCAGTCCCAGCGTCAATCCCTCCTTGGCCTGCACGTCGAGCAGTTGGGACTTGGGCGAGACGTTGGCCGCAGCGTTCTTTCCATCCTCCGACACTCCCGTGGTGAAGACCTGATCGCGCGTGTCGAACAGCACGACGTCTTCGACCAGGGGCATCACGAAATGTACGCCGGGGTACAGCGTGCCCGGCACCGTTCCGCTGGTTTCGCTGACGCGGATTCCCGCCATGCCGCTCGGCACCACCACGATGCTGAACGCCAGCAGAATCGGTCCCCAAGCCAGCAGAGCCAGCGCCAGCGAAGTGCGCCAGCGCCACTGCGGAAGTGGCGGCAACGCGCCCGCGCCGGGTGCAGCCAGTGCACGCCGGTACAACAGTTCGCGATACAGGTCATAGCCCAAAATGCTCACAGCCACGAGGATCATCCCGAGGCCACCGGCAATCAGCAAGTACTTCAACGCCAGCATCGTCGTTCTCCTTTGCAAGTTTTTTCGTAACTCAGCGCTTCTGCCCTGATTTCACCGCGACCGTCTGCCGGGCAAAGAACAGGCGGAACACTTGCCCGAAGATCAGCTCTTCCGCCAGCAGCGCTACTGCCAGCGAGAAGATCATTCCTGCCACGACCGCCATGAGTGTGATTGCCATTTGCATGATGTCCTCCTGAGACTTCAACTTTGAGTTTCAAACGCTCTTGTTCACACCTTTCCCACGACCGGTGTTATTGCCCACCGTCCTGCCCGGGAACTTGCGCCGCAGCCACGGTCGTGTCGTCCGCGCCGCTTCCGAAGATCTGTGCCACCTGCTCGTCGCGCTCGCCACGAATCTCAACCACATCGCCGACTCGCAGCATGGTGAACAGGCGCTCCATGTCGCGATTGCGCAGCCGGATGCAGCCGTGCGAAGCCGCGTGTCCGACAGACCGCGGTGCGTTCGTGCCGTGAATCCCATATCCCTTTTGGCTCAGTCCCACCCATCGCGTTCCCACGGGATTGTCTTTGCCGCTCGGGATCACAGTGCCAGGGTGGTAGTAGGTGGGATTGGAAACGCGGCTGACAATTTGAAATTCACCCGTGGGACTGGGACTTGCCGCGGCGCCCACTGCGACGGGGAATCTGGCGATGACGTTTCCGTCTTCGATCACCGCGAGTTTGCGGTCCGCAATACTGACCAACACGACCCGGCTGATTCGATCGGGGCCAGCGGGCTTCGCAGTCTGCGCGAATGAGGGGATTGCCACCGCCAGGGTGAATAGGGCCAGGAGGAGTCTCTGCGCCCGCCTTGTCGTCATCTTGCCAGCCGTGCGTTCCATGTCCGCTCCCTGATGAACTTGCCGTGCGTCCTATGAGGGGCAGGACACGAGCCAAACCGTATCTGATTGAAAATAGGATGGTTGGTATGTGAAATAGGTGCTGGGTGAGTGTGCCGACAACCACGGTGTGTCTATCGACACACGGTTTTCAGATAGTCTGCTGCGAGGAGGGTGTTAGTTCCAAGAGGTGGTGGGGGAGGGGGAGGGCTCAAATCTCTTCGAGCCTTCAAGCGCCCGGCCCCTGCCGTCTGGGGAAACGGCTTGTGGGGTTCTGTGGGTGGGGCCGGGCGATCCTTATGACTAGAAGGCCTAGTTCAATTGTGCATATTTAACCCCGGTAGCCGATGTATTTCTGTGATGGCGGTCACAGTTGCACGTGATTGTCATCATCCCATCTATCGCTTGCCAGGCTCGCGCCACCACTGCTCGTCTAGCTTCGTCGGCGCACAGCCGCATGTGACCAAAATCACCGCCCGATCTTCCGGTGCTTCTTACACTCGTTCTTGAGCGAGCCGAAAGTGCTCATTTCATTCTGGAGATCGATTCATCATGGCCTATGTAATCACTGATTCCTGCATCAAGGACTCCCTCTGCGTCGAGGTCTGCCCCACCGATTGCATCCATCCCAAGCAGGACGAGCCGGAGTTCGAAGCCGCGACTCAGATGTATGTGGATCCCGAGGGCTGCATCGACTGTGGCGCCTGCATTCCGGTCTGCACATCCGATTCGATTCACGCCCTCGACGATGTGCCCGAGGAAAAGAAGGACTTCATCGAAAAGAACGCTGCCTTCTACAAACATTGATCTTCAGCTCTGCCTGTTCCACTCCGCAATTGTCGGGCGTTGGATGTTCGGTGAACCAGCCCTCTCCAACGCCCGATGATTGTCTCTGCCCTTGGCATCCGTTGGTGATGTCTCAGTTTGCGGAACTACGCATGTGGGACCCATGTGGGGACAGCCGCCCTCGGCTGTCCGTCGAGCGAAGCTCGACAGTTTGTCCGTCTGGGCCGCCAGTCTGAGATCTCACCTGCGGGTTCTTCCCGTTGACTTCTATCCACTCTCCCCGCTATCGTTGGCGCGCTATGAACGTGGTCAAAGCGACCCGCCAGTTTGAACAGTGGCTGGGTCATCGCACGGATCTGGTCAACAAGGACCTGCGCCTCAAACACATCAACATGAAGGCCGCGGTCTTCCCCTTCCTGCGAGCCACGTTCTACCGCTGGGCACAAGTCTGGCCCATGCTGTGTCCCGAGCTTGCCCAGGGGCCGCAGGTGTTGGCGGTGGGCGACCTGCACGTGGAGAATTTTGGCACTTGGCGTGACGCCGAAGGTCGTCTGATTTGGGGTGTCAACGACTTTGACGAAGCTCATCCCATGGCGTATGCCAACGATCTGGTCCGGCTGGCTGTGAGCGCTCACCTGGCTTCTGAAGCCGGGAGTCTGCCCCTGAAGCAAAACGACATCTGCGATTCCATTCTCGAAGGCTATCGCGAAGCATTGCGCGCGGGGGGATTACCCTTCGTCTTGGGCGAGAACAACGAGTGGCTGCGGCAGATTGCAGAGAGTGAACTGCGGGATCCGGTCCATTTCTGGGCGAAAATAGATGCCCTACCGGCGGTGAAAGAGGGAGTGCCGGTCACTGCGATCGACGCGATCGAGCACCTGATGCCCGCCCGGGACTTGCCTTATCGCCTGGCTCGTCGCGTGGCGGGTCTGGGAAGTTTGGGGCACGCGCGCTATGTCGCCATTGCCGACTGGCACGGCGGCAGAATCGCCCGCGAGGCCAAAGCCTTGGTTTCCTCCGCCTGCTACTGGGCGAAAGATCACCACGGGCCGTCTGAGATTCTTTATCAAACGATTGTCAGCCGGGCGGTGCGCTGTCTCGACCCATTTGTTCAGGCGCGCGGGCGTTGGATTGTGCGGAGACTGAGCCCGCATTGCTCGCGCATCGAGCTGGCCGCGCTTCGGGCACCGGGCAAGGAATTGCGGCTCCTTCGAGCCATGGGATGGGAAACCGCGAACATCCATCTCGGGACAAACACTGCCCGCAAGCCCATCCTCAGCCACATGCAAAAGCAGAAGGGAAAGTGGCTGCACGGGGCCACGGAAGAGATGTTGAAGGCAGTCCGCGAGGACTGGAAGACGTGGAGGAAAGAGGGTTACGCCTAGGACGCTATGCCTGGCGATCTTCCTCGAGCGTCCGGCTACGCCACCCCGCTGCGCGCCGTGCCCGCCGCCGCAGCCATACTCACCACGGGCCGCCGCAACGGCGCTAAGGCGACTCCGCGATCCCGGTCATAGACCAACGTCCATTGCGTGGCGCAGTCATCACACAGCCAGTAGTGCTCGACACACCGGTGCTGTTGCCGGGCACGAACGAAAGGAGGCGCGGCAGATTCTCCCGGTTTGGTCACGCGGTCGGTCTCGACCAGAAACAGTTTGCCCTCTCTGAGCTTGAGGAAGGGCTTGCAACATTGTGAATTGGCGCATCGGCTGAGCATTTTCTCACTGCCTTCTGCTCTGCTAGAGCAATTTTGGCGAGCTACTGGTTGCCGAATCACTAGCACGTCGCAGGCCATAGGGTTCCCCGGCTGCACTATAAGGGTTTCGCATCTCTGTGGCTGGTTCTGATCGTCTCCGTCTTCCCATTTTTGCCGACTAATCGGCAACAAGTGCCGATGCCTCGTCTCTGTTTCCTTGCCTGTGCTCCACTGGGCCAGCTACCATCAGAAGTATGCTCAAGGTCCTGCTCTGTCCACCGAATTATTTCGATGTGGTCGATCAGAAAAACCCCTACATGTCGAGAGAATCCCCAGTGGACCGAGTGAAAGCACGCAGCCAGTGGGAAACGCTCTGTAGTGTTTTGCAACAGAGCGGATGTGAGGTTGAAACCATCGACCCAGTAGACGGCCTCGAAGACATGGTCTTCGCCGCCAATCAGGTTTTCGCCGGCGAGAAAAGTGGATACGGAAAATTTGCGGTGCCCAGCCGCATGGTGTACGCATCGCGCCACCGCGAAGTGCCTTTTTATGCGGACTGGTTCCGGGCGCGGGACTATAAGGTCATCGAGCTCGACTACGGCGACGACTATCTCGAGGGCCACGGCGATTTGCTCTGGCACCCTGATGGCTCCCGCATCTACGGCGGCTATGGTTTCCGTAGCACGCGCGGCGGCGTGGAGAAATTTGCCGCCGCGATGTCCGAAATGGGAATTCCGGTCGTGCCCTTGCAGTTAGTGGACCCTTATTGCTATCACCTCGATACTTGCCTCTGCCCGCTCAACAACGAAGCGGCGCTCATCTTTCCAGGCGCGTATTCCTCGGAGGCTCTCGCGTCTCTGCATAAATTCTGGAAGCGGGTTCACCTGCTCACCGCAGAGGAGACTCATCGCTTCATGGGCAACGGAATCGTAGTCAACGGCAGCTATATCACACCCTACGTGACACCCCAGTTGGAAGCGATTCTCCATCAGGAAGGCTTAACCCCTGTAATTGTCGAAACCTCCGAGTTTGAGAAAGCCGGCGGCAGCTGTTTCTGTATGAAGACCTTCTTGCCCGATTGAGGTTTGCAGAATACTGTGACACCCCTACACGGTCTGTCATTCCGAGCGGAGTTCCGTCATCCGCATCGCGGATGGCGGAACGTAGTCGAGGAACCTGCTGTTGGACGCGGTCAGAAAAGCAGGTTTCTCGACTCCGCAAGGTCTGTCCGCTCGCGGACAAACCTTGCTGCGCTCGAAATGACAGTAGGGGTGAGTGTCACAATATTGTGCAATCTTCAATCGATGTTGCAACGCGTTCACCAAGGCAAATGAAGGAAACAAGTTCCGATCTGACTGGCCGCCTCATTCGTGTCGCGCGTTTCCCCCGGCTGCGATCGCTGGCGTGGTCCGGCGATCATCTGTACGCTGCGCGCGGATACGAGCTGGTTCGCGCCAGAATTCAGGCTCCTTCCGGCGGCGTGACCTGGCAGCCCGTGGCCGGGTTCCGCCCTGCCTTGCGCCGCCGGCTCTCGGTCATCAACGGCCTTACTGCGCGCTTGTTCCGCGATGGTTTCCATGCGCTCGCGGTGCTGCCGTCGGGCGGACTCATCGCCGCAGTCCCGGGAGCGATGGTTACGCTTCGTCCTGGCGAAACCGAATTTCGACGAACTCATACCATCCTCCGCGGTACGCGCCCGCTGCACATCACCGCAGTTCCAGGCGGCGCGATATTTTGGGGAGAGTACTTCGACAATCCCGCACGCGAGGAAGTCCACATCTACGCGTCCACCGACGCCGGCGACACCTGGAGCGTCGCCTACACGTTCCCCAAGGGCGCCATTCGTCACATCCACAACATCGTCCACGACCCCTGGGGAGATTGCCTCTGGGTGCTGACTGGCGATTATGGCGACGAATGCCGTATCTTGCGTGCCGCCTGCGATTTCAGCCGGGTCGAGGCCGTGCTGCAGGGCAAGCAGCAGGCACGCGCGGTCGCGGCCATTCCCACCGACGACGGGCTCTACTTTTCTTCCGACACGCCTCTCGAACCCAACTACATCTACCGCCTCGACCGTCAGGAATCGTTGCTGCAAGTCGCCCCGATCAGCAGTTCGTCCATCTATGGATGCCGCGTGGGAAGCCGTGTGTTCTTCTCCACGATGGTCGAACCCAGCGAGGTGAACCGCGATCGCCACGTCCGTCTCTATGGAGGCGACAGCGGCACCGGCAGTGCACCAGGCTGGCACCTGTTGCTGGCATGGCAAAAGGACCGCTGGCCCATGGGCCTGTTTCAGTATGGTAATGCGGTAATGCCTGACGGAAGCAATACCACGCCGTTCCTGGCTTTGACCACGGTTGCCGTCCGATCCGACGACATGGTCACTTCCCTCTACTCAGTTGGTTCTTGAGCTCCCTCATGTGGGGACAGCCGCCCTCGGCTGTCCGTCGAGCGCAGCTCGACAGCTCCGTCCGGCAGAAACTGGCAAGTGAGAAATCACCGAATACCTTGGTCCGTGCGAGCACTGCGCATTGCCGTAATATTGATTGGGTCCATTGGAAGCCGCTTGCCCCGTCTCAGCTATTACCGACGCATTTTCAGCGCCTACCTTCTCGGAGGCAAAAGCCACCTCACCTTCTGGCACGAGACGCCCGCGGAGAATCCGAATGCGACCGCCCGCGATCTGGGCGAGTACTACATGCTGTTCGCCGAGAAGGCGGACTATCCGGGCTTCTATGATTCCTCCGGAGTCCCGCAACTCGACTATCACGGCAAGATCGGCCTGCAGTACAACCCCATCGCGATCGCGCAGTACGGCCTGGGCAACTACAATCTGTTCCGGCGCAACGCCGACCCAGAGCGCCGCCGAAAATTCTTCGTGAGCGCTGACTGGCTCTGCTCCCACCTGGAGCAGAACGCGCAAGGACTCGCGGTCTGGAACCACCACTTCGATTGGGAATACCGCGACACTCTTCGAGCTCCGTGGTACTCGGCGCTCGCCCAGGGACAGGGAATTTCCGTTCTGGTCCGAGCACACAAAGAATCGCGCGATGTGCGGTATCTGGACGCCGCGAAACGCGCTCTCGCGTGCTTCTACTACCCAATGCAGGAGGGAGGCGTTGCCTTCACCGATGAATCCGGCGATCTCTGGTTCGAGGAGTATATCGTCTCGCCGCCCACGCACATTCTGAATGGGTTCATCTGGGCATCCTGGGGCATTTGCGACTATTTTCTCGCGACGCAACACCCTTCCCCGCAGGAGTTGTTTTCGCGCGCGGTCCGGACGATGCTGCACAATCTGGAACGCTACGACTTGGGATTCTGGTCGCTGTACGAGCAGTCGGGCACGCGCCTGCCCATGGTGGCGAGCCCTTTCTATCATCAGTTGCACATCGTGCAGTTGCGGGTGATGCATCGCCTTACCGGAGAAGACGCATTTGCCCGCGTTGCCGACCGCTGGGAGAGTTACGGCCGCAGCCGCAGCAAACGCACCCGCGCTCTCTGCTACAAAAGTGCGTTCAAACTCTGTTACTACTAAAACTGGTTTCATAATTAGGTTTAGGGAAGGGCACGGCTTCAGCCGTGCCGCTCAGGACCCGCCAAGAATGTGGGCTTTAGCCCCTGAGGAGTCGTTCTATTCGGCCCCAAAGACATTTATGAAACCAGTTCTAGAACTCATCGAATGAATGTCGCCCTAGGCCGTTACTGGTGTAACCGCGATATTTCAGCATCAAGCCCGCTAGGCAGGGCGTTCGCTCCACCAACTACGGTTTTTCGTAAACCCATAGGACATTCGAACCGAAAGTGCTGTCCTTGGGCAGACGGTCCTGGATTTTATGTGCAAGATCGTTGATTCGAGCGTCAAATCTTGGCTGCTGGGGACTGACTAAGAGCGGGTGAAGCACTCGCGCGATGACGAAGTAACTTGAGAATCCCACTTTCGCAATACGGGTCAATCCAAGTTCGTCTTCTGCAAACCGTTCGATCTCGGTGTCGCGGAATCGCAACGCCGAGACGTTCTCAGGGCCGCTCTCCGGAATCCGCGCCAGATCGACAGCTTCCCGAAGATCGTTCAGCGCCTCGAAGCCGTCTTGTGACCCTTCGCACATGAGCAACCGTCCACCGGGACGAAGGACGCGGCGGGCTTCACGGATAACGCCGTATTGGCTCATCCGACTAGGGAGGTTCTGCAAGAAGCGCTCCGTCAAAACGCAATCAACAGAATTTTCAGGCAGACCACGTATGTAGGCAATCGCATCGGCATAAACTAATTGCGGTACGGTGCGCAATTTTCCTGCGTGTGCCGTCCGCATCGCCTCGGCGCCGCGGATCAGGACTTCGGAGAAATCTACTCCCACCATCGTCCAGCCTTCGAGGAGCATGCCAAGCGAGCACAAGGTGAACCCGTTTCCGCATCCCAAGTCCAGAAGTGTCCCCGGTGGTGGAACGTGGGTGCGGATGGCATCAATCTCAAGGTCGCGCAGGTGCGTGTCGCGGGACGTCGCATATAGGTCTGTCGGGTTCCGCAGCCGGTTGTAGCTCTCGCGTACGAAAGACTGCCGCTGTTCGTCCGAGAATTC
>JADGNP010000566.1 GCA_017883425.1 Candidatus Sulfotelmatobacter sp.
ACCATGGCGAAATAGTCGCTTTGTTCCGGCGCGATGTTGCCCAGTCCCGGTCCGCCGCGCATTACATCCACGATCACGCACGGCAGTTCCGCGCCGGCCAGATAGGACATGCCTTCCTGCATCAGGCTCACACCTGGCCCCGAGGACCCGGTCATGACGCGGACTCCAGCCGCCGCTGCTCCATACACCATGTTGATGGCGGCGACTTCGCTCTCGGCTTGTATAAAAGTCCCGCCCACCTGTGGGAAGTAGAGTGCGGCCGCCTCGGCGATTTCGCTGGCTGGAGTAATCGGATATCCGTAATACGCGCGGCATCCGGCGAGGATTGCGCCCTTCACCACCGCCACGTTTCCTTTACAGAGCTGCCGCATGTTCGCCTCCTTGCACCGGCGCCGGCACCGGCGCCACCGCCTTTGCTTTGGCCTTAATGCGGTAAACCGTGATCGCGCCCGGTTCCGGGCAGCAATAAAAGCAGATTCCACAACCCGTGCAGTCGTGCCCGGTGTAGCGCGCTGGATGAAACCCGTAAGAACTCAACTCCGGCTCCAGTTCCAGGCACTTGGGCGGACAAGACTCCACGCATAGCCCGCATCCCTTGCATTCCTCGACATCGATCGTGACCTTACCGCGCGCTTGGCCTGCCATGGTCCACCTCGTTGATGTCCACATCGTTGCCGCTTGTCTGCGCAGCCCTATCCGGACGTACATCCAGCGCGAAATTCCTGTCCGCCGCAGACTCCGTCAGTTTTGATTAGAAGCCCTCTCCGCCACTAGGGCGGTGACCTTACGCACGAGCCATTGTGAGGCGCGTCACATCAAGCTCTACACCTAAGCCCTTACCAATCAAACTCTTACCACGTGCAGGGGATGGTCAAATACTCATGGATCGATTTCGCCGCGCGCCGTCCCGCGCCCATGGCCAGGATGACAGTCGCGGCGCCGGTCACAATGTCGCCACCGGCGAACACTCCCCTGCGCGATGTTTTCTGCGTAGTCTCGTCGGCCTGGATGTAACCTCTCTTCGTGGTAGCCAGGCCGGGCGTCGTGGTTTGCACGATCGGATTCGCGGTTGTTCCAATCGCGATCACGGCCACGGCTAGTGGAATTTCGTATTCGGAGCCTTCAATCGGAACCGGGCGGCGTCTTCCCGAAGCATCCGGTTCGCCGAGTTCCATCTTCTGGCAACGTGCGCCAGCCAACCAGCCCTTGCCATCGTCGAGGAACTCGACCGGGGCGGCAAGCACCTGGAATTCGATGCCTTCCTGCTTGGCATGCTCGACTTCTTCCTTGCGCGCCGGCATCTCCGCCTCGCTGCGGCGATAGAGAATGAAGGCCTTCCCCGCCCCGAGCCGCAGCGCCGACCGGATCGCATCAAGCGCTGTGTTCCCGCCACCGATCACGGCCACATTCTTGCCGCGGAAATCCACCATGGGCTCGTCGTACTTCGGGAACTCGTAGGCGTGCATCAAGTTAATGCGCGTCAGGAATTCGTTCGCCGAATAGACACCATTAAAATGCTCACCGGGAATGCCCATGAACTGCGGAAGCCCCGCGCCGGTGCCGATAAACACCGCGTCGTAGCCTTCCTCTTCCATCAGCTCGTCGATGGTGACCGTGCGTCCCACGACTACGTCGGTTTCAAACTCCACGCCCATGGCGCGCATGTAGTCGATCTGCTCGCGGATGATTTGTTTGGGCAGCCGGAACTCGGGGATGCCATACACCAGCACGCCGCCCGGTGTGTGCAGCGCCTCGAATACGTGGACCTGGTGTCCCTTCTGGATGAGATCGCCCGCCGCAGTCAGGCCGGAGGGGCCGCTGCCCACGATGGCGACCTTCTTGCCCGTCGGAGGCGCCTTGGGAAGGTTGCTGATATCCATGTGACCCTGTTCATAGTCGGCCACGAAGCGCTCCAGATATCCAATTCCCAGAGGCTGAACTTTCTTGCCCATCAAACAGCCGCCTTCGCAGTGGTCTTCCTGCGGACACACGCGCCCGGTGATGGCCGGCAGCACGTTGTCTTCGCGGATCTTGGCCGCCGCGGCCATGAAGTCGCCAGCCACGATCAACTGCACGAACTCTTTCACCTTGACGCCCACCGGACAATCGGTCGTGCAGGTTGCTTTGGGGCACTCCAGACAGCGCTGCGCTTCCTGCCGCGCCAGTTCCTCGGAATAGCCCAGGTTCACCTCGGTGAAATTAGTGGCACGCTCCAGCGGGGACTGCTCCAGCATGTGCTGCCGGGGCACCTTCATCCGCTCTTTCAGGGACAGCGGATTCAACGAGGCTTGTTTAGTGGGCTGCTTGGTCGATTCCGTCACCGGCTGTCTCCTTCCACCGCGCAAGCGCCGGTCTGTCCGGCATGAACGGTTTCGAGCTGCGCCTCCGGATCACGCTGGAATTCTTCCATCGACTTCTGCTCCGCCGCCCGGTACATCGAATTGCGCTGCACCAGCACGGCGAAGTCCACGCGGTGCGCATCGAACTCGGGGCCGTCCACGCAGGCGAACGCACTCTTGCCGTCGACCAGCACCCGGCAGCCGCCACACATGCCGGTGCCGTCGATCATGATCGGGTTCAGGCTGACGATGGTGCGGATGCGCTCTTTCCGCGTCATCTCCGCCACCGCTCTCATCATGGGGATGGGACCGATCGCCAGCACCAGGTCGATGCGCGTGCCGTTCTCGATCAACTGCCGCAGCTTGTCCGTGACGAAGCCCTTGTCGGCGTAGCTTCCGTCATCGGTCGTAATCATCAGCGCATCGCTGACCTCACGCAGTTCGTTCTCCAGAATGACCAGCTCTTTATTGCGCGCCCCGACGATTGAGATCACGCGATTGCCAGCATGTTTCAGCGCCGCCGCCGTCGGATATGCCATCGCCGTGCCCACGCCGCCGCCCATCACCACCACGGTCCCGAACTTCGCGATCTCTGACGGTTTCCCCAGCGGCCCAACCACATTCAGGATGCTATCGCCCGTATTCAGGGAATTGAGCAGGTGGGTGGTTTTGCCGGCCGACTGCACCACAATGCGAATCGTGCCGCGCTCGGGATCGGAGTGCTCGATGGTGATCGGGATGCGTTCGCCCTGCTCGTACAGCCTCAGGATTACGAATTGTCCCGGTTTTTGCTTATGTGCGATGCGCGGCGCCTCGATGACGAACCGCTTGATGCCGGGCGCCAGGAACTCAGCGTGCAGGATTCTGAACATGTGTCCGGATGACTTGCCTCACAGCATATTGTCCGGAATGCGACACCAAGTGGCTGTGACATGCGTCACACGTGACTGCGAGCGAGATCACGCATTGCACTGTCCTTGCCAGAACCAGAAGAAAACACAGGGGCAGTATTCAGGTCACTTCGAAACCCGGGGACACACTTTTTCAAACGTGGCTCCTGCTGGCGGAAGTCTCGGCGCAGGACTACTGTCGCGTAAATCGATGGATGATCGGAGCCGAGGATGGATCAGGCCGAGCGCAGACCGGTTTATTGTTTTAGATAAATCGCGACCTCCGGACGCGTTCGACATCTAAACTTGCGAAGACGTCGCTGACCTGCCTCGCCATCAACATCAACTCGCAAACCCGAAAAGGAGAAGCTCAATGCCATACATTACTGTGGGTAAGGAAAACTCCAGCAACATTGATCTCTACTACGAGGATCACGGCGTGGGTAAGCCGGTCGT
>JADGNP010000119.1 GCA_017883425.1 Candidatus Sulfotelmatobacter sp.
GAGTGAGAATGAGGCGCCATCATCGGTCACGGTCATCACTCGCGATGAAATTCAGAAATACGGTTACCGCACGCTAGCCGACATTCTGCGCAGCGTGCGTGGCTTCGATATCACCTATGATCGTAACTACACCTATGCGGGAGTGCGTGGCATCAACCTCCCCGACGTTTTCAACAGCCGCGTACTCCTTCTGATTGACGGCCATCGCATCAACAACAACATCTATGAACAAGGACTGCTCGGAACCGAGTTTCCCCTGGACGTCGACCTGATTGAACGAGTGGAAGTCATCCGCGGCCCCAGTTCATCGCTGTACGGGGCCAGCGCTTTCTTCGCAGTGATTAACGTCATTACGCGCACTCCCGAAGACTTGCACGGCGGCGAACTCTCATTCGCGCCTGCCAGTTTCGGAACCTACAACGGGCGGGCTTCTTATGGCGCCAAGGTGAAAGGTATCGGAGTGGTCCTTTCCGGGGACTTCTACGACAGCCAGGGACAAACCTTGTTCTATCCCGAGTTCAACGATCCCAGCACCAATAACGGCATTGCCCGCAATGCCGATTACGACAGTTATCAACATTTCCTGGCCAAAATCAGCTTTCGGGGCTTTACCCTGGAGGGGATTTACGGCGGCCGCAAAAAAGGAATTCCCACTGCCTCATACGGCGATCTCTTCGACGACCCGCATACTTACTCCTTCGACACCCAACGACACATCGATCTCGGCTACCAGCGCACTCTGGGAAGAGGCTGGGACGTGGCGGCGCGCACCGCCGTGGCCCGCGACCTGTATGACGGGCTCTACGTCTATGCCGGGGCTGATCCCGGGGGCTCTAATGTCGTGAACTATGACTTCACTCGTGGGACTTGGTGGAGCGGCGAGGTGAAACTGCACCGCAGTTGGGAACGCAATAACCTGGCTTTCGGTACCGAGTTCCAGCAGAACTTGCAGCAGGACCAGGGAAACTACGACATCCTCCCCCGGTTCAGCTATATCGCCAGCCAGCCCCCTCGTTCCGCGATCTGGGCACTCTATGGACAGGATGAACTGACCCTCACCCACAAACTTTCCTTGAGCGCTGGCCTGCGCTACGACCACTACACTACTTTCGGCGGAACGGCCAATCCCCGATTGGGGCTCATCTACCATCCCTTTTCGCGCACTGCCGTGAAACTGCTCTACGGTAGCGCGTTTCGGGCGCCTAGCGCCTATGAGTTGTACTACTACGCCTCGGGCTACAATGCCAGTCTCGACCTGAGACCAGAGACCATCAAGAGCTACGAACTGGCAGTGGAACATGCACTCGGACAGCACTTCCATGTGACCGGATCTGTGTTCCGCAACCAGATTGACGATCTGATCACGGAGATAACCGATTCCAGAGGTTTTCTGATGTTTCAAAACACCAGCAGCGCCCACGCCACCGGAATTGAATCCGAAGTGGACGGCCGCTTCAGCGGCGGGCTAGAGGGCAGAGTGAGCTACAGCTACAACACAACCGGCAACCAAAATGAGGGGCCGCGGCAGACTTATTCTCCTCAGCACTTGGCCAAGGCGAACGTAATTGTGCCCCTCGTTCGACAAAAACTATTTGCGGGCCTGGAGGGCCAGTACAACGGTTCGCGTCCAACCCTGGCGGAAGGCACCGCCGCCAGCTATCAGGTTTTCAACGCCACCCTGCTGGCACATCTCCTGAGCGGGCACATGGACCTGTCTTTCAGCGCTTACAACCTGCTCGACAAGAAATACTATGATCCGGCCCCGGTCGGTTTCACCCAAGATCAAATTCAGCAGGATGGCAGAAGCTTACGGGCGAAGGTCACGGTGAGGTTTTGAAGGGCCATCCGGGACAGATTGCAGTCGCCGGATAGGGTGGAAGTTCCACGAGGCGCAACAGGAAAAATGAAACTCGGAAACCATCATTCGGAGCCAACTGGGGTTGAGAGCCCCGGACAAACGCATGCTCGCGTGAGTGTGTTTGTGAAAGCACCGTTGCTGGCAGTTCTATTCTGCTTGGGTTTGGTTCGTCTTACCGCAGGCCAAAGCCAGCCCGCGAGTGAATACGAGGTCAAAGCCGCCTATTTATATAACTTTGCCCACTCCGCACAATGGCCGAGTGCGAGCCTGCCTGCCGACGACGCTCCGTTCGTGATTGGGGTGGTCGGAGGGGACGCAGAATTTCTCGACAGGCTGCGCACCACGATCGGTGGCAGGACGGTAGGGTCTCATCCCGTGAAGGCCAAGGCAGTCATCTCCGAGAGCGAGATGCGATCCTGTCAGCTCGTGTTTTTCCACGACAGCGAGAGAAGACTTGTGCCCTCTGCGATCGCGAGTTTGCAGTCGGCGCCCGTGCTCCTGGTTGGAGAAGACGCCTCTTTCTTACGGCAGGGTGGGATGATCAACCTCCTTCTCCAGGATGGCAGGATCCGTTTTGAGGTGAATCGGCAGACTTTGGATCGCGCGGCAATCCGCCTGAGTCCTGCCCTGCTTCAGTTAGCCAAAGCGAACGACAGTCCACCAAAAACCGCTACCGGAGGAACGCGGCAACTCCGGGTGAGCGAGCCGCCGCCCTATCCCGCACTTGCACGCCGTATGAATATGAGGGGAACCGTACGCCTCGAGGCCATCGTGCGGCGGGACGGAACCGTGAAACAAGTAAAAGTGCTTGGGGGAAATCCTGTACTGGCCGACGCCGTTTCCAACGCGGTCATGAATTGGAAGTACGAGCCGGCCCCACAGGAAACGGTGGAGAACGTGGAATACACCTTCGCTCCCTAACTCCTCTTCTTACGGAAACACTCCCACCGGACGCGCGCCAAGCCTGGTCTTGCCTTGACTCCTAGTCCTCCAAATCATCCGGGTCGAAAGCCGGTGTGTCCTCGGACGCCACTGGACACGTTCGCTGCGTCAACACTAACGGCGGCAGCGGCGTCTGCGAATAGTTGAACGCATCCTGCATGTCATTGGCGATCGTGTCCGCTCCCCCCAGGTTCGGCAGCGCGAATGTTTCCTCCATAAATCTCAGCACGCTCGCAAACTCCACTTCCGTGTGATACACCCCTTGAATTGCCCATGGGCTGATGATCATCATCGGCACCCGTATACCGAGTCCATATTGATCACGATATGGAGGCGCAGCGTGATCGTAGAATCCGCCAAAATCATCCCAAGTCAGAAAGATCACCGTGTTGTTCCATTGCGACGCTGGCCCCTGCATCACGGCGTTGATCTGCTGCACCGTCCAGTTCTCTCCCACGCATGCGCTATCGGGTGGATGATCGGTGTCGATGCTCGGCGGCGTAACCCAGCTGAGGGCCGGCAAATTTCCCGCCAGGGCATCCGTGATGAAATCTGATTCGGTGACGACCTTCGTGGTCCAATCACTGCTGTTAAAAATCGTGCTAAAGCTGCGATACGGGTTGTAGACGTACCCGCTCTCTCCGTTCACAGACGTGTAGGCTTTCCACGATACTCCGGCTGAATCTGCCAAGCCTCCCAACGTCGTAGCACTAAAACACGGAAATACGCTCGAAACGACGTTTTTGGCGTCTATGGCTGGCACGTTCGTTCCGGCAACGGCGTCACATCCCCATTGCTCCGGAATTGAACTGCGCGGATTGTTAATCGTGGTCTGGCTGCTGCCCGACACCAACATCAGGTGCGCCGGATACGATCCCGACTCAACGCTGCTGAACGTCTCATCTGCCAAGGCGTAGTTCTGCGCGTACGCCCAATAGTTCGGGATGTCCGCTTGATACATCTGGGTCAAGCATAGGTTATCTCCGTTGACCGAGCACGACGTCTCCAGGTCGAATCGGTCCATACGGCCGCCGTCCACGTTGCTATGGCTGTCGGTCCATTCGTGGCCCATGTCATGCTTCGGTTTATCGGGAGTATGCCCCAGGGTTATGACCTGGCCCGTGTGTAGCGTGGCTGTCGTGGTGCCGTTCGCCCCCGGAAACGTCCCAAAGTACTCGTCGAAGCTGCGGTTTTCTTTGACGATGAAAACGACGTGCTCAATCTTGCCGAAAGAAGCATTACTGGGCGGAACGCTGATGAATGGGGTGAACTGGTTCCAGACCGTTCCATAGCCGGGGGCGTTGTTGTACGTGGCTACGATCATCGCGGACCCGGTTCCTTTCATCGTCACCATCCCCCTCTTCGACACGGTCGCTATCGACGGTTGCAAACTGGTCCACGTCGAAGTATTCGTTACCAGTTTTGCGACGCCACTCTGCTGGTACAGATAGGCTTGCAGTTGCACCTTTTGCCCGGCGGACAGGACGACCTGTGGCGGAGTGACAACCACCAACTGAGCCGCCGACGTTCCGACCAGTAGCCAGATGGAAAGCAACACCAAAGTAAGCAAATTTCTCATGACGTCTCCTGCACTGCCGATAGCGGGACGATCGGCGATCGTGCGTTTCATCGAAACCTACGCCCTGGTTCATCTCCAGCACCGCGCTGCGATGTCAGACGGCGGGCACTTCGTTTGTACAACTGTGCAACCAGAACAGCGGGGGGAGGGAGTTACCTAGCCAACATGAAACTCGCGATAATTTGAGCCAGCCCGGATGAGTTGTCAAGGCAAAAACCCAACCGGACGCACGCCAAGCCTTCCTTGCCTTGGCTCCTAATCCTCCAAATCATCCGGGTCGTAAGCCGGCGTATCCTCGGACGCCACTGGACACGTTCGCTGCGTCAACACCAGAGGAGGCAAGGGCGACTGCGAATAGTTGAACGCATCCTGCATGTCGTTGGCGATCTTATCCGCTCCCCCCAGGTTCGGCAGTCCGAATGTTTCCTCCATGAACCGAAGCACGCTCGCAAACTCGATTTCCGTGTGATACACCCCTTGAATTGCCCAGGGGCTGATAATCAAAAACGGCACTCGGATGCCGAGTCCGAATTGATCGCGATAAGGAGGCGCAGCGTGGTCATACAGGCCACCAAAATCATCCCACGTCAGGATGATGACGGTATTGTTCCATTGCGCCTGCGGCCCCTGCATCACGGCATTGATCTGCTGTACCGTCCAGTTCTCCCCAATGCAGGCACTGTCGGGTGGATGATCCGTGTCGATGCTTGGCGGCGTAACAAAACTGAGGGCAGGCAAATTTCCCGCCAGCGCGTCGGGGATGAACTCGGACTGGTCGACGACTTTGGTATTCCAGTCGCTGCCGTAGAAAATCGTACTAAAGCTGCGAAACGGATTGTAGATATAACCGCTCCCTCCAACCAAGACCGTGTACGCCTTCCATGACACTCCGGCGGAATCCGCCAGGTCCCCGATCGTGGTGGCGTTGAAGCATGGAAACTCGCTCGACACGACTTCATTGGTTTTCATGTACGGCACGGTGGTGCCGGCGATTGCGTCACATCCCCATTGCGCTGGTTGCGAACTGCGCGGATTGTCCAGAACCCTCTGTATGCTGCCTGACACCATCGCCAGGTGTGCCGGATACGATCCCGACCCAACGCTGCTGAACGCTTCATCCGCCAACGCGTAGTTTTGCGCATACGCCCAGTAATTCGGAATGTCCGCTTGATACAACTGGCTCATGCACTGCATATCCCCGTTGACCGAACAGGTTAGCTCCAGGTCGAAGCGGTCCATGCGGCCGCCATCAATGTTGCCGTGATTGTCGGTCCACTCGTGTCCCATATCGTGCTTCGGTGGATCGGGAAGATGACCAAGACTGATCACCTGACCAGTACTGAGCGTGGCTGTGGTTGCGCCGTTCGCCCCCGGAAACGTTCCAAAATAGGAGTCAAAGCTGCGGTTTTCTTTCATGATGAAAACGATGTGCTCAATCTTCCCAAAGGATGCGGTGCTTGGCCGAACCTTGATGAATGGCGTGAACTTATTCCAAACCGTCCCATAGCCCTTATAGCCCGTGTACGTCGCCTTGATGAGAGCCGTCCCGGCACTCTTCATCGTCACCAACCCCGTCGTCGATACCGTCGCGATCGACGACTCGATGCTGGACCACACCACTTGACTCGTCAAATCCGTCACGGTCCCATCCGAATAGTAGCCATACGCGTGCATTTGCTGCGTCCGCCCCGGGGATAGCAGGACCTCCGGTGGTGTAACGACGATGATCTCGATCCGCGTCTTCACGGCAAACACATTGGCTGAGAACAACAGCAAAGCAAGCAAATATCTCATCGCGTCTCCCTTAACAAATCGTCAGTCCATTTCTGGTGTGATCTTGGGCGCAGGCATTTCACGAGCGAGCGCTGCGAGTCAGCCGCCGAGTGTTTCATCTGCGCACTTGTCGAACCGGAACCGCAGGGGGAATAGGTACCGCGCCGAACTGAAACTCGCGGAAGTCTGAGCGCACCCGGCTTCGTTGTCAAGGCGAAAACCCTTGTCCTGACGACAACACTTTGCAAATCGCTTGCAGCCGACGGTTTCTCCAACGCTTTCCAGGACAATGTTGCAAGAACTTGCATAATTGCTGCCTTGTTTCCATCAGCCGCACCAATTTCCTTCAAACTCTTGCCCCTCAAAATTTGAGTTGGATGTCGAAATGATTTTCCGGTTTACACACCGACCCTCAATGACGTAAGCTCGGCAAGCTCTTACGCTGCTTCTCCCAAGCAGCCGGGCCATGCATCCTCGGAACCACAGTCCAAAGGAACTTCAAGCCATGCCACTTCGCTCCCAGAATTTCCTCGTCCCCGTCAACCTTGTGCTTACCCTGATTCTGATCACCGCGACTTTGGCCACCGGACAGACCGCCATTACGACGTATCACGTCGACAACAACCGCACCGGTTGGAACTCCCACGAGACTGTGCTGACGCCAGCCAATGTCGGCAGTTCCTCGTTCGGGCTATTGAAAACCGTCGCGCTCGACGATCAGGTCGACGGCCAGCCGCTGTTTGTTCCCGGCGTGACCATCACCGCCGGAACTCATCAGGGCCAGCATGATGTGGTGTACGTGGCCTCGGAAGGCAACACCATCTATGCCATCGACGCAGAAGCCGGCACGGTGCTCCTCAACCCCAACTTCGGAAAGCCCGTCGGCCATCCCCTGGGTTGCACCAACAACGGACCGAATGTCGGCATCAACTCCACCCCGGTCATCGATTTGACCAGCAACACCCTCTATGTCCTGATTTACACGCAGGATTCCTCTGGACCGGCCTACCGCATTCACGCCCTCGATCTTGGCAGCCTGACCGACAAAGTCACCCCGCAGTTGGTCGTGGCATCGCATACCTTGCTCGACGGCTCTACCTTCAATTTCAATGCCACCTACCAGCGCCAGCGTCCTGGTCTCCTGCTTGCCAATGGCAACGTCTATGCCGGCTTTGGCAGCTTCTGCGACTTTGCCGCCAGTGTTTCCCGCGGCTGGCTGCTGGGCTGGTCCACCGGCTCGCTGACCCCGCTGCCCGCCAACCAAATTTTCGATACCCAGGTCACCTCGCCCAACGGCTTCTTCCTCACTGCGATCTGGATGTCCGGCTACGGCCTCGCTGCCGACGACTCCGGCAACATCCTGTTCGTCACGGGAAACTCCGATTACTCCGGCACCACCTATGACGGCGTCAGCAACATTCAGGAGAGCGTGGTAAAAGTGTCGTCGAACCTGTCGACGGTGCTCGACCTCTTCACCCCCAAGAACCAAGCCAGTCTCGATCAAGCCGACGCCGACTTCGGTTCCGGCGGAGCGCTGGTCCTGCCCGACCAGCCCGGTTCCACGCCACATATGGCCGTCGCCGTCGGCAAAGTCGGAACTCTGTTTCTCATGAACGAAGATCACCTCGGTGGATACTCGACCAAGACGAACAATGTCCTCGGAGCATACAACGTTGGCAACTGCTGGTGCGGCCCGTCGTACTTTGTCGACCCCTCCGACGGAATCGGCCGCGTGGTCACCAGCGGCGGACACACCGTGCAGGTCTACAAGATCCAGACATCCCCCAAAGCCGCCCTGATCAAGGTGTCCTCATCTCCCTATGTCGCCGGCACGCAATTTCCAGGCTTCTTCACCAGCATCTCGTCCAACGGAACCGCCAGTCCCATCATCTGGGCCCTGTCGCACCCCACGGTTGCTTCCGGAAGTCCGATCTATCTCTACGCCTTTAATCCTGAATCGCTGGTCGGCAGTTCCATGCAGCAAATCCTCAGGACTCAGGCCGGCACCTGGCCCAACACCGGAGGCAACTCCAACCTGGTTCCGCTCGTCGCCAATGGCGAAGTCTTCGTGGCCAGTCACGCTCAACTGAAGATTTTCGGAATCAAGTCCGCCCGCAAGAAGTGAGTCAGATTGTCTCTGCAGTTGTTAGTGTTCGCGAAAGTAAGAAGAGAACGGAGATCGGGGATTTTCAATCGCTGGTCCGCCCCTGGCAGTTTGCAGAAAAACTCACGATTCGTATCAGGGCATCGCTTCAGCGATACCGTAAGTGCCGCCATGCCCGCGATTATAGGGGCGCAATTCCGCGAAGTGCTACGCTGTTGAGGTGAAGTTTCCAGATCACAAACAGATCATGTGGAGACAGCCGCCTCGGCTGTCCCGCCAGGGCGCAGCCCGGCGGCTCGTGCGGTGCACTGTCCAGGTCGCACTAATTTGTGCCCTCATCTTTTCGCGCACCGCCTCCGCCGCCACTTGGACCGTCCACGCCCAGCCCACCCGCCTGGTCAACGGTGCTCCCGTCTTGTTTCAGGTGAAGCCCCCCGCCAAACTAGCATCCCTCACCGGCACCTGGCTTACCCACCAACTCACTTTCAGTTACGACCCTTCCACAAAGACATGGTTCACCCTGGCGGGAGTAAGCTTCGAGACAACCCCGGGCCACTACCCACTCGAACTCACCGCCCAACGCGCCGCAAGCAAAACTCCATTTACTTTCACGCGTACATTCCTCGTCGCCCGCGCCCACTATCCTCAGATTAAAGTGCCCCTCACTGTCGAAAAGAAATTCACCGAGCCCTCCCCTGAGCAGCAGGAGCAAATCGCGGAAGGCGTGAAGATCAAGCAGGACTACCTGGGCCGTGTGACTCCAGCCCGTGAGTGGGATGGCAAGTTCACCGCCCCCGCCGAGGCCGCCATCTCCGACGTCTACGGTTCACAACGAATCTTCAACGGCCAGGCGCAGCGCCCGCATTTCGGCCTCGACTTCCGCGTCCCCGCGGGAACCCCCGTCGCGGCCATGAATCAAGGCACGGTGCTGCTGGCGCGCTTCCTGTATTTTGAAGGCAATTGCGTCGTCATCGACCACGGCCAGGGACTCCTCACCCTCTACTTCCACCTTTCCGAATTCAAAGTGAAAGAAGGAGACCCCGTGAAGCGCGGCCAGGACATCGGCCTGAGTGGCGGCACCGGCCGAGCCACCGGCCCTCATCTCCACGTCGCCGTTCGCTGGCAAGGCACGTATCTCGACCCCGCCCGTCTCCTGCAGTTACCCCTTCCCTGAAGAATCGCAGTTCGAATCCGTACGGTTTGTTTTCAGAGGGCGCAGCGCTTCCGTGCGTGTGTGACAACTGGAGTTTCGACAATGCTCCAGGTCTTAGCCGCGAAGCGGCGCAAGATTGCAGCCCACGGCGCAAGCCGGGGGTGGCGACAGGGGAATGAGCGAGCCCCAGCGGGGCGAAAGAACAGTTCTCTCGCATCCACTTCATCTCTGCGGAAAAAATGTCACTTTGGATTTACGCGCTTTAGCGCCTGAATTGACAACAGCATCCGCGCACCCTGCTACGCCAAAAACTTATTCCGCCCGCGCAACACGTCATGCAGAGCCTCTTTCAATCCCAAATTGCGGATCAGCCGGTGCAAATAATTTGGATGCACGCCCAGAATCCCCGCCGCTTCTACGTAATTTCCCCGCGTCTGCTCCACCGCGTCGAAAATCAATTGCTTCTTCAATTCCTTCACGCTGGCGTGATACTTCCCCTCGTGCATCTCCGCCGCCGATTCCTGCTCCAGCAGCGATTCCGGCAAATCCTCCGGCAGCACTATGTCCGACGATCCCATGACCAGCGCCCGCTCAATGGCGTTCTCCAATTCCCGTACATTGCCCGGCCACTCGTAGTTCACTAGAGCTGCCATCGCTTCGCGCGATACCGGCTTCGCCTTCACTTTGCTCCGCTTGGCGTACTTCTGCACGAAATGCCGCGTCAGCATGGGGATGTCTTCCCGGTGCTCGCGCAGCGGAGGCATGGTCAGCTTGACCACCGCCAGCCGGTAGTACAAATCCTGGCGGAACTCCCCGGTGCGCACGGCTTCGTTCAAGTCGCGATTGGTGGCAGCGATCAACCGGATGTCGACCTTGATGGGATGGGTCCCGCCCACGCGTTCAAATTCGCGCTCCTGCAACACGCGCAGCAGCTTCACCTGCAGAGCCGGCGCCAACTCTCCGATCTCGTCGAGAAAAACCACGCCGCCATCGGCTACCTCCAGCCTCCCCTTCTTCAGCACGGCTGCACCCGTGAATGCCCCGCGCTCATGCCCAAACAAATCGCTCTCCAGCAAGGTCTCGGGAATTGCCGCGCAGTTGATTGCCACAAACTGCTTATTAGCCCGGTGGCTGTTGCGATACAGCGCCCGTGCCGCCAGTTCCTTGCCCGTTCCGCTCTCGCCTTCGATCAGCACGGTCGATTCGGTGGGCGCGACCCTGGCCAGAAACTGGAAGATTTCCTTCATCCGCGTGCCTTCACCCACCAGGCTCTGTTCCTGCCTGACTTCCGTGGTGAGCCGCTGGTTTTCCTGCTCGAGCCATTGCAGCCGCCGTGCGTTGTCCAGCGCCACTGCGGAAATTCCAGCAATCGCCGCCATCAGTTGCAGGTGGTCTTCCTGAAACCGGCTCGCAGCGTTGGTGCTGTCGAGGTAGATGCACCCAATCACTCGCTGAAACAGAGCCAGAGGCACGCACAGCAGCGATCGCACCTCGGAAGCTACCAGGCTCTCCACGTCGCGCAGCTTGCCGCTGGCGGGAATGTCCATTCCCAGAATCGCGACGTTTTCCTTCATCACCTGGCGCGCAATGGTGCGGCTGACCCGCACCAGTTGCGGCTGTCCCGCCTGCCGCGTCCGGGCATAGAGACAGTTGAACTCCAGCTCTGCGCCCTCCGCCAAAAGAATTGCGCCCCGGCCGGCAGGCACGACTTCAAAAATCAGATCCAGCAACTGCGCCTGCAACTCCTCCAGATCGCGGATCGCATGCACCACGCGGCTGATCTTGAGCAGAGCGTTCAAATTGCGCGCCACCTGCGACGTCGCCGGCAGCTCCCGCAGCAGCCGGTCCGGCTGCAGGTACACGACTTCTCTGGGATGAATCAGTTTGGTCTCAGCCATGGGATGGCTGTCATCAAACTCCACCCGGCTGGCAGGAACCGCCTGGTCCGCGTCTTCTATCAGAAACAAAAACACCGAGTCGCCCGTCGCGATCTCGTCTCCGTGCCGCAGCCACTGTTCCTTTACCGCCAAGCCGTTGACCATCGTCCCGTTGCGGCTGTCCAGATCCTTGATCTGAAAACGGCCGTCTTCTTCCCTCCGCAGCAGGCAGTGTTTTCGTGAAACCGACGCATCGGCCACCGCCACCGCGTTCGTCGGCTCGCGACCCAGCGTGGCTTCCCCGTCTGGCAACGGAATGGTTGAGTCTTTCGAGGGTCCAGCTATCACCAAGAGTCTAGGGCGCAATCCGGGGTCTCCCATTCCGTGCAGAACTTCTTATCACAGCGCGGGCAGAAATGCATGTCCAGCGTGAACCTTTTTCAATATCCGAACGGCTAGCTCGACTATCTGATCGGATAGCGCTTGGCCCTCCCACTCGCCCAGCGTGTGGCTCGCTCGGGCAGATCTAGAATGGCACTAAGAAACTGTAAATACAATGGTTACGCCGCTTTGTAGGGATTGATCTGCGCCTGCCCCAGGGATTGGAATTCCGCATGCAACTCATCAGCGCGGATGCTCGGCAAAAAGCGACGGGGGAAGCGCTTTCGAGCAGTTCTAGCCGAGATCGCCAGTCAGAAGCTCGGGAGACCCCCTCATCGAGCTTCTGACTTTTTTGTGCTCTCAGGTGGCACAGCAGGTTTGGGTGGCGCAGCGCTTTCAACTGGTGCAGTGTTTTCAACTGGTGCAGCGTTTTCAGGTGGCGCCCATGCTTTCAGGTAGCGCCAGCGCCTTTGGGTAGCGCCAGCGTCTTTGGGTGGCGCAGCGCTTTCAGGTAGCGCCAGCGCCTTTGGGTGGCGCAGCGCTTTCAGCGCTGCGATAAAGCCCTTCTTTTCTCCCAGGGCTTTAGCCCCTGAGGTACC